>DATIED010000398.1:0-7119 GCA_035455965.1 Spongiibacteraceae bacterium | reverse complement strand
ATTTATATCCCAACGCCGGCCTCGCGCCGAAACCCGGCACGTTAGAGCGCGCGCGTCTGCAGGAGCATTTGAATTACATCGCCGCCGAAGTGCACAAAGGTTTCAGTCCGCTGTTTTCGCGCGATATCGACGATGCGACGCGCCAGGCCGCCAAAGAGAAACTCGGAGTGCGGCTCGACTATCTCGAAAATGTATTCGCCGACGGTCGCGATTATTTATTGGGCGACAAATTTTCGGTGGCCGATGCGTATTTGTTCGTGGTTTTAAGCTGGAGCAAACATGTCGGTGTCGATCTCGCCAACAAGCCCAAGCTAACCTCGTTCATCGCGCGCGTCGGCGGCCGCGAAAAAGTGCAGGAAGCGTTACGGGCCGAAGGTTTGATCTAGATCAATTCCGCGCCTGATGGAAAGCCACGCCGCCCCACTCGATGCATTGATTTAGCGCGATCTATGCGTATATTTTGCGTTATATTGCTCAGCCGATAGATTTCGTGGGGCGGGCAGTGCCGACATTCGAGCTTGAGTCAGGTTTAGCGTTATTCTCTATTTTGCTGCTGATGGTCGGCATCGGCATCGGTTCCCGGCAGCATAAAAAATTAGTGCGACAGCTCAATCGCGAGCTGGATCTAAAGCGACAGTTGTCGCTACAGATCGACGACGCGCCGCTACCGATGTTGATAGCCGATGCCGGCGGCACGATCACCGCGGCCAATGGACAACTATGCGAGCTGTTTGGTTATCGCAGCGAGCAACTCATCGGCCAGTCGATCGAGCGTTTGATTCCACAGCGCTTTCACTCCCAGCACGGCGCATTGATGCGCAGCTATTTTGCGCAGCCGCACGCGCGACCGATGGGCCGCGGGCGGGATCTGTTCGGCCTGCACAAAGACGGCCACGAAATTTCGATCGAGATCGGTTTGAGCGCGGTGCCCAGCAGTCGCGGTATTTCCGTGATTGCATCAATCACCGACGTGCGGGAAAAAAAGCGCTCGGAACAACAGCTGGCACGCACCAATGCATTGCTTTCGTCGATTATCCGCAGCGCACCGTTCAGTATTATCGCCTCCGATCGCGATGGCATCATCACCGCCATCAGTCCGGCGGGCGAGCGCCTGGTCGGCTACAGCGCAGCCGAACTGGTCGGGCGCTGCACGCCTGCGATCCTGCACGACAGCGCGGAGGTGGCGAACCGCGCACTGGAGCTGACGGCCGAACTTGGCGAGACCGTCGAGCCCGGCTTTGAGGTATTCGTGGCAAAAGCGCAACGCGGCGTCGTCGAAGAGCGCGAATGGCATTACATTCGCAAAGACGGTTCGCGCGTGCCGGTCAGCCTGACAGTGACCGCGCTGCGCGATCAAACCGATCAAATTCAAGGCTTTCTCGGCGTCGCGTACGATATCAGCGAACGTAAACGCAACGACGATTACATGCGCTATCTCGCGCATCACGACGCATTGACCGGTTTGCCGAATCGCGCATTGCTGAATGACCGCATGGCGATGGCTCTCGAACGCTCGCAGCGTTTCGGTAAGAGCGTCGGTCTGATGTTGATCGATCTCGACAAATTTAAACAGGTCAACGATTCACTCGGCCATCACGCTGGCGATCTATTGCTGACCGCCGTTGCCGAGCGTATCGATAAATGCCGGCGCGCCACCGATACCGTGGCGCGCCTCGGCGGTGACGAATTTGTAGTTGTTCTGCCCGATATTCAAACTGCCGCCGATGTCGAACCGATAGCGAAAAAAATCATCGATGCGGTAAAGCAACCGCTGAGCATCGGCGACCGGACGCTGGAGCAGTCGCTGAGCATCGGTATCAGTCTGTATCCACAGCATGGCGACGATATAAAAACTTTGATGGAAGCCGCAGACAGCGCCATGTATGCGGCAAAAGCCGCCGGGCGCGGCACTGTGCAACTGTACGACGACAGTGTTGCCGATCAAAAAAATGATCTGGGCGCGAAGCCGCGTTAATTATTCGCGTCACCGCCGCTACTGTGCGCCTCGACGCCAGATGATCCGATCGAATGCCATTTTATTCGTGCGCCGTTTAATTGAATGGCGACTGTAATACCCGACGCGCCAATTCCCTGCCGCTCAACCACGCGCCCTCCACTTTGCCGCCGTTGAGCCAATCGCCGCAAATACCTACGCCGTTGGCGGCGGACCAACCGCAACCGTCGACGAGCATTTGCTCGGTGTTCGCGTAACGCCAGCGATGCGCTGTCCATGCCTGCGGAGCAGTGCCGCCGATTTCGGCAAACGCCGCCAACAAAATAGTCGCAACGTTAGCGGCTTCGCTTTCCAGATGCTGCTCGCTCCAGTCGGCATTGGCGTGCAATAACCAGGTTTCTCGCCCGCTGCGCGCGGGCTTGCTGGTATCGCGCGCCAACCAACGCAATGGCCCGCGATTGACGAATAGCGCGTCGAACGGCAATTCGAGCGACGTATCGTATTGCAACATCAGCGCCCAGCATGCTCGCATCTTGGCTTGGCGCGCGAAGCTCGCGAGTTCGGAAGCGGTATGTTCCAGCAACGGCAAAACCTGCGGCGCGGGCAGCGCCAGCAAGACTGCGTCGAAACGATTGGGCAGCCAACCGTGCTCGACCGTAAATAAATACCAGCCATCGGTGCGCCATTCGAGATGCTGAATCGTGGTTTGCAAATGCAACGTTAAATTTTTCTTCGGTGGATTGTCGCGCAGAAAATTATCGATTAACCAATGTGCCGGCGCCGTCATGCGCGGCGTGCCGACGAAGCGCTCGACCGTGCTATCCGTATCCGGCAACAACGCGCCGTCCCAAACGCGCAACCGCGGCTGCCATAAATCCGCCACGCCTGCCTGTCGCCAGCGGTTTATCTCCGCGCGAAAATCGGGATGACGCGCGGTAAAATATTGCGCACCGTGATCGCACTGCCAATCGTCGCCTCGGCGCGTGCTCATGCGCCCGCCCACGCCGCGACTTTTATCGAATACGCTGACCCTGCGACCCGCGCGCTGCAAAATTTCGGCACAGGCGAGCCCGGCGATACCAGCGCCGATGATGGCAATATGAGAATCATCGATTGCGGCCATTAATATCTCTCCATTTCATCGATGTTCGGCGCATGGACCGAGCGGCGCGCTCAATCGCCATTGCGCGTGTGCTCCACCCAGATCAATTGCTGGACTGCAAAACCCAATTGTTCTGCCTGGTTTAACAGCTGTTCGCGAACGGTCGGCGGCAACTGCTTATCTCTAGCCAATATCCACAAATAGTCGCGACTCGGTCCGACCACCATCGCCCAGCGATATTGCGGATCCAGCGCCACTATGTGATAGCCGCCGTAGACCGGCCCGAAAAAGGAGACCTTTAACGAGGCGCGTTTTTTATCGCCCAAAAACAATGCACGCCCTTTTGCTTCGCGCCACTCGCCGCGCGCGCTGTCGTAGCCGCGATTTACTACGGCAATGCTACCGTCTGTTTGGGCTTGATAGTTGGCTGTAACATCGCTAAGACCGCGCTCGAAGGAATGATCCAGGCGCGCGATTTCATACCAGGTGCCGGCGTAACGATCGATATCGAACGGTTCGACGGGCGTAATACCGGTCGGCGGCGCGACCGAGCAGCCGGCAAGACTTAACAATGCCGCCAACAGCAGCATCGTGCGAATAATTGCAGTAACGCGAGGGCGCGAGATAATGGATTGACTCATCGCTTACAAAATCCAATCAAGATCGAACCGACGCGAAAGCCGAATTTGCGCATCGTCGTCTCGTTCACCATACACTTCTCGGTGGTGCGATACATCCAATCGTCCATCGCGATATCGATGTAATCGTTGCCGCGCGGTACGCGCAATACATATTGCATCTGCACCGCATTACCGATTTGTCGGCCGATCGAAGTGCCGACCACATCGTGCGCCGTGCCGACAAAGCTATTCGCATCGCGCATATTCAAGGTCCAGATACGCGCCTGCTGTTCGCCATCGCTCCAAATAAATTTTTCGTCGAGCGTGCCGCTGTCGCCGCGCCAACTACCGACCACCGTGGCGCGGAAATGTCTGGTTACCCTGCCACTGCGATCTTTGACGACACCCCAAGCATCGAGGGAGCCGTTGAAATATTCGCGAATATCCATTTTTGGTTCGTTAGCGCGATAATCATCGATATTAACTCCAGCACAGCCGGACAGCGTTAAGACTGCGATAGTTAGTATTGGCATCAGCAAAAAGCGCATAAGTTTTCTCGGCTGCAAGTGGCTATGGCAATACGCACTGTAGCGTTTACTAGATCAGCGCGCGGATTTGCATTGCATCGATAAATAAATGGCGCGCCGCCAATATTGACGCCGTCGATGCCGCGCCGGTACAGTCGTTACGTTTGCAGCTGATCCGCTGGAATATTCACCATGCTTACGCTTTACGATTTCACGCTATCCGGCAATTGCTACAAGGTGCGCCTGCTGCTGTCTTTTCTCGGCCTTGCGCACGAAGTGATTGCCGTCGATCTGCCGGCGCGCGCGCAGAAGAGCACGGAGTTTTTGCAGATCAATACGCTGGGACAGGTGCCGACGCTCGACGACGACAATATCTTGATCCGCGATTCGCAGGCGATTCTGGTTTATCTGGCGCGCCGTTATGGCGATGAATCGTGGTTGCCGAACGATGCCGAAGGTCTCGCTCTGGTAATGCAATGGTTGTCGAATGCAGCCAACGAAATTGCGCACGGACTGGCGGCCGCGCGCGCCTTTCATCTGATGAATCGTCCCGGCATCGATATCGAGCTGGCTACGCAGCGTAGCCTTGCGCTGCTCGATGCCATGGATAAACATTTGCAAACGCGCCAATGGCTCGAGCTGGAACGGCCCACTATCGCCGACGTCGCCTGCTTTCCGTACATAGCGCTGGCTCATCAAGGCCATATTGCAATACTGGAATATCCACACGTCGCGGCCTGGGTGGCGCGCTTTAAAAAGCTGCCGCGTTTTATTGCGATGCCCGGCCTGTAGCTCGTACCTGGCCTCTAAAACTATCGCCGCTGGTATTGTTTTATCTAGAACCAAAATTTTAATTTTTTGGCATTATAAAAATATAATGTTTTAACAAACTGATTTATCGATATTTTTTTATCGTTTTCCGCGCCAATCATGCATTCTCTGTCTACCCTTGGCTTAGCAGTCTTATTTAGTCAGCAAGGTGGGTAACCCTCCTTTATAAAAAATAATCAGATGGTTGGGAAGCATTTATGGTTTTTGCGATAGTGCTGTTGACAGCCTTCGTTGGCGCAGGTATCTGGTATTGGCAGGGCCTGAAAAAACAGACCACCCACAAAAAAGGTCGGCACTCGGCATCAAACAGCAACGCGGCCGCAGCCGGCAGCCTAAAAAAATCTCCCGGCAAAAACGCACCGGCCGCCACAGCGAGCGGCACGGACAACCACTCACTTAAATACCGTGCGGTTTCAATTCATTGTAAAGAGGGTGCTTGCGAGGCGGCGAAAGCGCTGGCGGATAAACGCTTTTTAACGTCCGCCGCACCATCGATACCGCTGCCCAACTGCGATAAAACACGCTGCCAATGCAGTTATACCCACCACAACGATCGACGCAACGACGATGAGCGCCGCAGCGTGCATGGCTTGCAAACAGAGCTGTATCCACAGACCACAGGCAGCGAGCGCCGCCTGCGCAGAGGCCGACGCAAAACCGACGGCATATAATATGGATGGAAGAAGATCGCTTAACGAAAAAAATATCGCAACGACAACTAAAAATTATCCCCGACACATCAGCGGCAAATAGTTCGGCGGCACATTGGTTTTATTGCTCCCCTTCACCGCCATCTTGTCCGGCACCGGCGCGCTGCCGCAGATCCACGTCACCGGCACCACTGGCGCATCGTCGACCACCGCCGGCCGCAGCGTGAGTATTTTATCTTTGAGCAACACATTGGCGCGATTGCCGAAGACTATATGGATCGCGCCATTCTCCACCGTCACCGCACTGATAAAGTTGTTGACGATCTTATCCGCTACCGGCAAACCGGCAGCGGCGTTGTCGACAGGGAAGGTATGCGCAACGGACCAGCTCGCGGCAATCGGTGCTTTGGCGATATCAGCCAGCGGCAACGCCTCCGCTATTTGACTGCGAATAATTTTATCCTGCGTATTCGGCAGCGCCACCATCGCCAAAATTGCGATGATCGAGATGACAACCAGCATTTCTATAAGCGTGAAACCGCGGCGGGATGTCATCCGGATGCACTCAAAGCGTTTTTAATATTTTCTTTATTTCCGCCCACATCAGCCAGTAACCCAAGCCCGGTGCGCTGCTGCCGGCAAATACGCTGACCGGCGCACGCTGCGTGCCCATTTGCTCGAGGGCGCTCGCGTACGGAATATACGTTTTCAGCATTTCCGGGAAACGCTTTTTGCGCGTCTCGATAATTTCGCTTTGTATTTTGCGGCGGCGGTCGACCTGCGTGAAAAATGGCACCACTTTTAAATGGCTCCATTTTTTCTGCTCGGTGAACTCTTTCAATTGATCGTACGCGCGCAGCGACAGCGGTGTCGGAATCAGCGGCACCAGTAACAGATCAACCGCCTGAAATACCTGTTCCGCGGCGGTCGATAGCGCCGGCGCGCAATCGAGTATCACCAGATCCTGCTGACCTTCGAACGATTTCAGCAGCGATTTGAAATAATTTTTGCCGCCATCTTGTTTCTCGAGCAGCAAATCCAGTTTACGCAAGCTCAAATCGGCCGGCACCACCGTCAGATTTTCGTAGCTGGTCGGCAGGCTCAGCTCATGCGGCGACAGTTTGCCTTCGATCAATTTGGCAGCGCGCTGTTCGAGATCCTTATCTTCCATGCCGAGATACCAGCCTGCGCAACCCTGCGGATCGAGATCCCACAACGTGGTGCGCGCACCGCCCTTGGCAGCCAAATACGCCAGATTGACCGCCGACGTAGTTTTGCCGACTCCCCCCTTAATGTTGTACAACGCAATGGTCTTCAATGAGATTGCTCCTTTTGATTTTTAAGCGGCGGCATAGCATAACAAATTTTATTTTCCGACAGGGTCAGGCATCCAGCGGGCGCTGCTCCTTCAGTCGATAGCCTCTTATCGGCCGTT
>DATIED010000397.1:0-3669 GCA_035455965.1 Spongiibacteraceae bacterium | reverse complement strand
CTGAGCGATGCATCGATCGAGCGCGTCGCAATCAGCGGCAACGGTGCCTGCTTCAGCACCGGCGGCGATGTCGATGAATTCGGCAGCGTCGCCGATGGCATCAGCGCACACACCATCCGCAGCCTGCGCCTGCCTGCCAATTTATTAGTGCAGTGTGCCGCGCGGTTAACCTTCAATGTGCACAGTGCCTGCATTGGCGCGGGCGTGGAAATCCCCGCCTTCGGCCACCGCGTCAACGCGACCCGCAATGCATTTTTTCAACTGCCGGAATTGCAGTTCGGATTAATTCCCGGCGCCGGTGGCTGCGTCAGCCTGCCGCGCCGCATCGGCCGTCAGCGCACTGCCTATATGGCGCTATCGATGAAAAAAATTAATGCGGCGACGGCGCTGGATTGGGGGTTGATCGACGCGATTGTGGATTAGCCAACTCACTAACGGCCGTGCTGTTAAGTGATACGCGGCACAGCTTATGTTCCAGAGTGAATCAATGAGATACTTAAACAACTTTTCTGAGGCAGCATTCAAATGAGTCAAACCGAAATCACCAACCCCTTAAAAAAGTACGACGCTCTACTGCGCAGCAGCCATGTGGCGCTACTGACTACAATTCGCCACAACGATGGACTGCTTTCCACCAATCCGGTCGGCTTCGTCTGGGATGGCGAGTGTATTCGCATATCGACGCTAAAAAGCCGGATTAAATATAAAAATCTGGCTGCCAATCCAATGGTAACTTTCTGTCTGATTTCGCCAAAAAATATCATGTCTTACATCGAAGTACGCGGCCATGCAACATTGGAGGACGATGCCGATCGCAGTTTTTGCCGAACGCAATTCATGGCGGGGTCGAATGGACAGGAACCGCCGGCAGATCTCGATCCGCCAGAGGCCGAGCGTGCGATTATCAAAATCCACCCGCAACAGGTTTCCAGTCCGACACTGTATGGCGGTCGTTTCGACCGGAAGTAGAAAACGATCAGACTCAATCGATCGCCGATCGTTAAAAATAAATAACCGGAGTACGGCGACGGCGTTGCATTTACATTGATCGATGAGATTTTGGATTCATAAGTCGCGAAACTTCGAAGCAACCCTGTCTCTGTAGCGCATGCCATCTTAGGGTGCGGATGGTCGACTCTTTTCTGGTAAACGGCTAGGAAGCCATTTCGATATGGACGATTTCGAGTACGCCATTAATCACGAATTGCACGCCCATACAGGCCAGTAAAAATCCCATTATGCGCGACACTGCCTCAACGCCACTCTTACCACAGATTTGCATGATGCGCTCCGCACTGCGCAGACACAGCCACACAATCAGGCTGATCAGCAGGAACACCAGCGTGGGCGCCACCAGAATAACCCATGGCGGAAACCGGCCTTCATGTGTGGATGATGCAACGCTGATAAGCATGGCGATCGTACCTGGGCCAGCGGTAGTTGGCATTGCCAGTGGCACGAAGGCAATATCCTCCGCCGGCTCGCTGTGCATGCCGGCATGCTTTGCATTGGCCGCTACTTCGACAGGTGGCGGCACCGGAAAAAGCATTCTGAAGCCAATGTAAGTTACGATCAGGCCTCCGCCGATACGCAAGCCGGGTAGAGAAATACCAAAAATATTCATGATGGCCTGACCACCGTAAAAGGCGATCACCATAATCCAGAAAACATAGATGGAAGTCTTGATCGATTGCCGTCTGATTTCAGCCGAGGACATATTGCGCGTCAACCCCAGCATCAATGCCGCCGTGCTCAGCGGATTGGCCAGTGGTAACAATACGGTTAGGCCGAGTCCTACGGCTTTGAGTAGCGGCAATACTGAGTCCATACAGTGGTTTCCTTTGCTCGGGCGGTTATGGAAAAACGGCACAATTTATTTAATCGCCAACAGCTCAAACAAATAAATCTGAGCTAGTCCGGGCTTTCCGGTTTTATATCATCCTCGCATTATTGAGCATAAAATTCACCCATGACCACTCTCTTATCGATCGCCGCAGCTCGCCGGGACCGCATAACCGGAATAGCTTGCGGTATGGGCGCGGGCATACTGTGGGGGCTGGTATTTATCGCTCCCGAACTGGCGCGCGAGTTCGGGCCACTACAGTTGAGTGTCGGACGTTATCTCTGCTACGGATTGATCGCAGCGGTGATGATTGCGCCGCGCTGGCATGCGCTGGTGCGGCGCATTTCTCGACAACAGTGGCTGAGCCTCATTGGGCTCGCATTTACGGGCAACACGCTGTACTACATTCTTCTGGTTAGCGCCGTACAGAATGGCGGCGTTGCGATGACGTCTCTGGTCATCGGCTTTCTACCGGTTGTGATCACGATCATCGGCAGCCGCGAGCGAAATGCGGTGCCTCTTCGAAAACTCGCATCCTCGCTATTATTTTGTGTGGCGGGTGTAGTCTGCATAGGCTGGCAGGCATTGGTAGGGCTGGGCGCGGGTTTATTAAGCGATCAAGTGTTCGGGCTGGTTTGCGCCGTCGGCGCGCTGGTGTCGTGGACGGCTTTCGCGGTCGGTAATGTGCGTTGCTTGACGAAGCTGCAACATATTTCGGCGCACGATTGGAATTCGCTCATTGGACTCGTCACGGGTGCACAGAGCATCGTACTAATTCCGCTCGCCATTATTTTCGAAACGACGCAGCACGGCAGCGACGCGTGGCTGCGCTTTGGTGCGGTCTCGGTGGGCGTCGCTGTACTCGCTTCTATTTTTGGCAATGTGCTGTGGAATCAAATGAGCCGGCGGCTGCCGCTGACGCTGGTTGGCCAAATGATTCTGTTCGAGACATTGTTCGCGCTGCTTTACGGTTTTCTTTGGGAACACCGCTTGCCAACATTACTGGAAATTGCCGCCATTTTGTTGGTGGTGATGAGTGTGCTTACCTGCTTTGCCGCGCATCGCAACCCAATCTCACAAAACGCCGCAACAGTTCCTTAGCTTGAGAAGCCGGGGCAGCTCAATCTGTCCCGGCAATCACCGCCTGATAACTAACAATCAACAATCATTAACTAGCAACCAACAACTATTAACTAACAACTATATTTCTACTCTTCCAACAACGAACGCAACATCCAGGCGGTTTGTTCGTGAATCGCCAGGCGTTGCGTCAGCAGATCGCAGGTCGGCTCGTCGCCCGCTTTGTCCGACAGCGGAAACAGTTCGCGCGCGGTGCGCGCCACCGCTTCGTGGCCTTCGACCAGAATCGCGACCATCTCCAATGCTTTCGGCGGTGTTGCCGGCGCATCTTTGATCGAGCTCAGTTTGCTGAATTGACCATACGAGCCCGGCGCGGCATGGCCCAATGCGCGAATGCGCTCGGCGATCGGATCGACGGCATTCCACAGCAATGTGTACTGCGTCATAAACATCAGGTGCAAGGTGTTGAACATCGGACCAGTGACGTTCCAATGAAAGTTATGCGTGGTCAGATACAGCGTATAGGTATCGGCCAGTAACTTGCTGAGGCCGGCGGCAATCGCGGCGCGATCTTTTTCATTGATACCGATATTGATACTGGGAGAGTTCGCTTTGGCCTTTTTGCTCATGGTCACATCTTCCTGTTTAATAAAAAATCGACGGGGCGTGAGCTATTTGTACCCTATCCCGCCCTACGGTATCAATGCTTTAAAACCTACTGTACCCATATTTTAAAAATCAGCCCC
>DATIED010000396.1:0-7034 GCA_035455965.1 Spongiibacteraceae bacterium | reverse complement strand
TAAGTCGTTTTTAAACGCAGGCGTGCGCTATCGTCGGGGTGTTTAGTGATGATGTTGATGATGCCTAAAAATGCATTGGCGCCGTACGCGGCGGTATCCGGCCCGCGGGTAACTTCGATACGCTCGATATCTTCGATAGCGACCGGAATATCGCTCCACTCGATGGTGGCGAGCCCCGCTTGATAGACCGAGCGGCCATCTATCAGGACTTGCATGCGCCGACCGTTGCGGCGATTGGTGCCGTGATAGCTGACCACGGAATCCCAACCTGAGCGCTCTCCCACTGCCATGCCTGGTACGAGTCGCAATATTTCCGGTAAATCGCGCAGGCCGGTGGCGGCGATGAGATCGCGATCGATGACAGTAACGCTGGCGGGTACTTCGGTGCGCGGTTGCTTTAGACGTACTGGCGTCAATACCTGCGGAATGGGGAGATCGAGCGGATCGGATTCGAGTTCGGCGGCGAGAGTGTCCGTCGCGATTAAAACGAACAACAGGCTGGCAACGCGCGCGTTTGACATCAACATAGATAGGTTTCTTTTAGTGTATTTATCCCAATTATTATGCCGGCTCCCTAGGTGTTTAGATGTAACACGCGACGGCTATTTCGGCAATTGTTAGCGCAATTAATAGTGGATTTATTTACCGATACAAAAGCTGGAAAATATTTTTCCCAAAAGATCGTCCGCGCTGACCGCGCCGGTAATTTCACCCAGGGTGCGTTGACACAATCGCAGGTCTTCTGCCAGCAGTTCGCCAGCCGCGGTATCCAATAGTTGCCGTTGTCCGGCACAAAGATATTCACGTGCCTGCTGGAGCGCGTCGACATGACGCCTGCGCGCGAGAAAGTTGCCTTCGCTGGTCGTTGCGAAACCAACACTCTCTTTTAAGTGTTGGCGCAAAAGATCGAGACCCGCGCCAGTTTTTGCGCTCAGGGTAATCGTGGTTGGCGAACCGGCGATTCGTGTTGGCTGCAAATTGGACAGATCGCATTTATTGCGAACGATAGTCAACGGCAGGTTTTCGAGTGGTACGGGCGCATCGCCTGGCCACAGGCTGGAAATATCGGCTGCGATCGGCAACTGGCTGTCCACCACCAGTAATAAATGGTCGGCATTTTCGATTTCGCGCCAGGCGCGGCGTATTCCCTCGCGTTCGATCTCATCGGGGCTATCGCGCAAACCCGCCGTATCGATGATATGCAGCGGCAGCCCATCAATCTGGATGTGTTCGCGCAACACATCGCGGGTAGTACCCGCGATGGGGGTGACGATTGCACTATCCCTGCCGGCCAGCGCATTTAATAGGCTCGATTTGCCGGCGTTCGGCGCGCCGGCGATAACGACGGTTATACCTTCGCGCAGTAATGCGCCCTGGCGCGTGCTTAGTAATACGAGGTCGAGTTGCTCCAGTAAGTTATCCAGATCGCGGGCCACTTTGCCGTCGGCGAGAAAATCGATCTCTTCCTCGGGGAAGTCGATGGCCGCTTCGACATAGATGCGCAGCGCCGTTAAATTGTCGATCAACGTATCGATGTGTCGGCTGAATTCGCCCTGCAGCGAGCGCAACGCCGATCGTGCTGCTTGTTCCGAGGCGCTGTCGATTAGATCGGCGATCGCTTCGGCTTGCGTTAAATCGATTTTGTCGTTGAGGAAGGCGCGTTCGCTGAATTCGCCGGGGCGGGCTAAGCGCGCGCCCAGCTGCAAAATTTCGCGCAGCAGGCAATCGAGAATGACGGGTCCGCCGTGACCCTGCAGCTCCAGCACATCTTCGCCTGTGAATGAATTCGGGCCCGGAAAAAATAGTGCGATGCCGTTGTCTAAAACTTGCGGGCCATTTGCCCCATGCTCGTAAAACGCACCGTAGTGCGCGTGGCGCGGGGCTATGGTTTTACCCAGTACCTGCACCATGATGGGCGCGGCCAGGGGACCTGAGATACGTACGATACCCACGCCTCCCCGCCCGGTGGGCGTGGCGATGGCGGCGATGGTATCCAAGCTGAGAGAGGTCATAGCCGCCGACTCGAGCGGATGCAATTAATCCGGCGCGGGTGCCGAATCATTCCGGTTAAGTTTTGTTGATACGTTTTGTGATGATGTATTGCTGCACGATCGACAGCAGGTTATTCACCACGTAATACAGCACCAAGCCTGCCGGGAACCACAGGAAGAAGAACGTAAACATCACCGGCATCCACTGCATGACTTTCGCCTGCATGGGATCGGGCGGCGGCGGATTGAGTTTTTGCTGGAAAAACATCGTCGCGCCCATCAACAACGGCAATACGTAGTATGCATCCATTGCGGATAAATCGTGGATCCATAGAATCCATGGTGCATGACGCAATTCGACGCTTTCCAGCAATACCCAATACAGCGATAGAAAAACCGGCATTTGCACGACGACCGGCAGGCAGCCGCCGAGCGGATTTATTTTTTCGGTTTTATAGAGACTCATCATCTCTTGAGATTGTTTTTGTTTATCGTCGGCGTAGCGCTCGCGAATCTCGACCAACTTCGGTTGTACCCGCCGCATGTTGGCCATCGAGGTATACGCTTTGGCGTTCAACCAGAAAAATGCCGCTTTGACCATCAAGGTCAACACCATAATCGACCAGCCCCAATTTCCGAGCAGGCCGTGGATCTTAGTGAGCAATATGAATAGCGGCTGCGCAATCCACCATAACCAACCGTAATCGACGCTGAGATCGAGGCCGCTGGATATTTGGCGCAGTCGGTTTTGATCTTTTGGGCCGGCGTAGAAGCGCGCCGAAAAATTACCGCTGGCGCCCGGCTCGACTGTTTGCTCCGCGCCGATGAAACGAATCAAGTGCGAGCCGTCGCGCGCACTAGTGATGAATTGATTTTGTTGATCGGCGCTCGGAACCCACGCAGTCAAAAAATAGTGCTGCACGATTGCGATCCAACCACCCTGCTGTTGTAGCTTCAGTGGCTTTTCCGCCATGTCCTTGAACGGTAGTTTGTGGTAACCCTCGCTCTTGGTCGATGTCGGATCGATTTTATTTATAGCGCCGCCAAGAAAAGAACTGACTCCGAAGGCGCCAGCGACAACGCTCGGGTCGGCGCTGGAGTCGCGCTTTAACTGGCCGAACATTGCGCCGCGCCACGGTTGCTCGCCGCGGTTGGCGGCGACGTAATCGACGTTGACTAGATAATCGTTTCGGCGAAACGTGAAGCGCTTTTCGACTTCGATATGTTGTTCGGTGCTGGTGTGTAACACGACGGTTAATGTATCGGCATCGCTTGCCAATCGATAATCGACAGCATCGGTCTGATACAGCGGTCGGGCATTATTGGTGTCGACACCGATCAGTCCGCTCTGCGCAATGTAATTACGTTTGTCGTCTTGCTGCAATAATTCAAAAGGTACATTGGGGGTATTTAACTTTGCCGAGTATTTCGGCAGCGCGGCATCAACAATATCACCGCCTTGCAAATCGATTTTGAGATCGAGCACATCGGTATGCACGCGGATATAGCGATTTGCTGGAGTTACGTTAGTCGTTGCAGATGCAGCTACTCCATCGGTTGTCGTTACAGCGGGTAGCGCGGCATTCTCCAACGCAGTCGGTAAATTGGCATCGGCAGGCGTGGGCGTTGCTGCGAGAGCGCTAGGCGTCCCATTAACGTGCTGTTGCTGAAACTCGCCCCATCGGATCACTAACATGAAAGATAAAACGGCGATGGCGGCAATAAGAATGTAGCGTTGAAAATCCATAGCGACAGTTATACCTGAGAGTCGGTGAGTGAATGATGACAATCGCAAGCCGGAGGGGTCGCAGCTGGAACCGGATCGTAACCGCCTGGATGCCAGGGGTGGCAACGCAATAAGCGACGTAAGGATAGCCAGCCGCCGCGCCAAGCACCGTGGCGGTCGATCGCTTCGATTGCGTAGTGCGAGCAACTGGGATAAAACCGACAACGATTCCCCAACAGTGGACTGATAGTCCAGCGGTACAGCGAAATCAGGGCAATCATCAGCCGGCTGAACATGATTTACTAAGTCGCCTGTTTATTGGCTTTGCGCTGCAGCTGGTGCCACAACTGGTTCAGTAGCTTATGCAATGCGGCATTATCTAAAAGGCCGAGGCCACTGCGGGCCAGGACTATTGCATCGATGCCACCGGAGGGGTCGACCAATTGATGCTGCTGGTGGCGAAAAGTTTCTCGGGTAATTCGTTTTATGCGATTGCGCTGAGTTGCTCTTCGCACGTTTTTCTTTGCTACTACTATACCGAGACGGGCGTGATCTAGCTGGTTGGAACGTGCGAGTATCAACAACTCTTTAGTTGAAACCCGCAACGCGGCTGCCGCAAATACTTGTTTGTAATCAAAAGGCGTCAGTAGACGCGTGGCTTTGGTAAACGTAAACGTCGCCACTGCATCAGCATCGAGACTGTGATTTATACAACGAGCCGATGGCGACCTTTGGCCCGACGGCGGGCCAATACTTTGCGGCCGTTGGCGGTGGACATGCGTGCGCGAAACCCGTGAGTTCGTGCGCGTCGAAGGTTGCTTGGTTGGAAAGTTCTTTTCATGGCGACAATCCCGCTCGTGTTGCTGCAGACAAATGCCCAAGGTACGCAAGGTACCGAAGGCCGGTAAAAGGACGCGGCATTCTATAGAATCCTCTATGCAGAAGCAATTTAAACTCCAGCATGATTTATATTCGAGGCGTTTTTATTTACGGTAGTGCGTCAGGTTGATTGCCAGATAATGGTGCAGATCTTTCTATGCAACGCTTATATAGCGGCTGCCAACAGGTTATGCACAGGCTGTGTGCAATGATATCCACAGGCCCGCAGGATTTTTTCCTTGTCAAGCGTTCAAATATTCCAAGCTATTGAATATTAATAAAAAGTAATTCTGTTTTGACGCTTGTTTGCAGTGAAATATTGTGGATAACTATGCTGCTCGAAGGTAGAATGCGCAGCCTCCGCCGCGGTCGAAGCTGCGATAATATTTAGAACTATAGGCATGGACGACATGCTCGTATCTAGCACTAAAGATCAAAACTGGGGAAATGCCTTGCTCGAAAAAACTTGGTTGCGCTGTGTCGAGTTTTTGCAAGACGAGTTACCCGCCCAACAATTTAATACTTGGATCAGACCACTCGCCGCTAGCGGTGAGGATGGCCAATTGCGACTGCTCGCGCCAAATCGATTTATTCGGGACTGGGTCAGCGACAAGTTTTTGAATCGCATTCAAGAGTTGGCGCTGGAGTTCTCGCCGGGCCGATCGATTGAAGTTTTGCTCGATGTGGGTACCGGGCCGGTTCAAATTACTCGCCCGACGCCTGTTGTCGATAAGCCAAAAACCTCGATGACGACACCGCAGCTCGCGGGCGCAAGACAGGTTGAAGTAGAGGGTGGAATCAAGCATCAAGGCAACCTGATCGAAAATTATACTTTCACCAATTTCGTCGAAGGCAAATCAAACCAGTTGGCGCGTGCAGCAGCTATGCAGGTGGCCGAAAATCCGGGCGGCTCCTATAACCCTCTCTTTCTATATGGTGGCGTCGGATTGGGTAAAACCCATCTTATGCACGCGGTCGGCAATGCGCTTCTGAAGCGAAATCCAAATGCAAAGATCGTTTATTTACATTCCGAGCGCTTTGTCGCCGATATGGTCAAGGCGTTGCAGTTAAACGCGATCAACGAGTTCAAGCGCTATTACCGCTCGGTGGATGCGTTGCTTATCGATGACATCCAGTTTTTTGCTAATAAAGAGCGTTCACAGGAGGAGTTCTTTCACACATTTAACGCCCTGCTGGAGGGCGGCCAACAGATGATCCTGACGTGTGATCGCTATCCAAAAGAAATTCACGGTTTAGAAGAGCGCTTGAAGTCGCGTTTTGGTTGGGGCTTGACCGTTGCGGTGGAGCCGCCGGAGCTTGAAACGCGAGTTGCGATTTTGATGAAAAAAGCCGAGCAGCAGCAAATCGAACTGCCGCCCGAAGCAGCTTTCTTTCTGGCCCAGCGGATTCGGTCGAATGTGCGTGAGTTGGAAGGTGCGCTGAAGCGTGTAATAGCGAGCGCACACTTTACTGCGCGTAGTGTCGATATTCCGTTGATCAAAGATTCGTTAAAGGATTTACTCGCGCTGCAGGATAAACAAGTCAGCCTCGATAATATCCAGCGCATGGTCGCTGAGTATTACAAAATCAAAGTGGCAGATTTAATGTCGAAGCGAAGGAGCCGCTCGGTGGCACGGCCGCGCCAAGTAGCGATGGCATTGGCCAAGGAGCTGACTAACCATAGCTTGCCTGAAATTGGCGATAGTTTTGGCGGCAGAGACCACACTACCGTACTGCATGCCTGTCGTAAAATTAAGGAAATGCGAGAAATCGATGCCGATATCCGCGAGGATTATCAAAACCTGTTGCGATCGCTCACCACGTGATAGATTGGCGCTCGACTGCTAACTGCGCACTAGTTTTAGCTATGCGCTCGAAAAAATAAAGTATGGAAGAAGGGTTGTCATGAAATTTGTTATTTCTCGTGAAGCGTTATTGAAGCCTTTAAATTTGGCGGCAGGTGTCGTCGAGCGCCGACAAACATTACCAATTCTTGCCAACGTTTTGATGGTCTTGAACGGGCAGCGCCTGTCGATTACTGGCACTGACTTGGAGGTCGAATTAGTTGGCCATATCGATTTGGAAAATGTGCCGGAATCACAGGGTGAGATTACCGTGCCCGCACGCAAGTTGGTCGATATTTGTAAGTCTTTACCGGAGTCTAGTCAGCTCGAGTTTACGCTCGATGAGCAGCGCCTGGTAATTCGCTCTGGGCGGAGCCGGTTCACTCTTTCCACGCTTCCAGCTAGTGATTTCCCAGCCGTCGAAAGCAGCCCGGGTAGTGTCGAATTGCAACTTAAGCAATCCGATTTAAAACGCATTATCGACCGTACCGGTTTTGCGATGGCACAACAGGATGTTCGGTATTATCTGAACGGTATGTTGTGGGAGGTTCGCTCGGGTAAGTTACGCGTGGTTGCAACCGATGGTCATCGCTT
>DATIED010000395.1:0-12367 GCA_035455965.1 Spongiibacteraceae bacterium | reverse complement strand
TACGTGAAGAACATCAAAATGAAATACATCAGCACCCGCGGCCAGGCGCCCGCGCTTAACTTCGAAGACGTATTGCTTACGGGCTTGGCGCCGGACGGTGGCTTGTACGTGCCGGAAACGCTGCCGAAATATTCCCAGACGGAAATCGCCAGTTGGGCTGGTTTGAGTTACACCGATCTCGCCTACAAAATCATTCAGCCGTTTGTCGCGGAAAGTATTCCATCCGCCGATTTAAAAGCGATTATCGACGATACCTATGTCGATTTCCGCCACCCGGCGATCGCGCCGTTGGTACAGCTCGGTCACAACGAGTGGGTGCTCGAATTATTTCAAGGGCCGACGTTGGCGTTTAAGGATTTTGCGCTGCAGATGCTGGGCCGGCTGCTCGACTACGTGCTCGAGCGTAAAAATCAAAAAGTAGTCGTGTTGGGTGCGACCTCCGGCGATACCGGCTCGGCGGCAATTCAGGGCTGCAAACGCTGCAAGAATATCGATATTTTTATTTTGCATCCGCACCAGCGTGTGTCCGAGGTGCAGCGCCGCCAGATGACCACGGTGCTGGGCGAAAAAATTCACAATATTGCCATCGAAGGCAACTTCGACGATTGCCAGGCGATGGTGAAAGCAAGCTTCGGCGCCCAACAATTTTTGCCGGCGGGCCGTCAGCTGGTTGCGGTGAACTCGATCAACTGGGCGCGCATCATGGCGCAGATCGTTTATTATTTTTATGCCGCACTGGCGCTCGGCGCGCCGCAGCGCAAGGTGTCGTTCTCGGTGCCGACCGGCAATTTCGGCGATATCTACGCCGGTTACCTGGCCAAGCAGATGGGCTTGCCGATCGACCAGTTGATTATTGCCACCAATGAAAACGATATTTTGCATCGCTTCATGAGCAATAATTTATACAAAAAGAATCCGCTCAAACATACGCTGTCGCCGAGCATGGATATCGTTATCTCCAGCAACTTCGAGCGCCTGTTGTTCGACTGCTACGATCGCGATGGTAAAGCCATCGCGCAGCTGATGGACGATTTCAACAAGCGCGAAGTCGGCATCAGCGAATCCGCTATCGCCAAAGCGCGAGCTCTGTTCGATAGCGCAGCAGTCGACGACGTCGAGACCGTGAAAATCATCGGCGATGTCTGGGAGCGCTGCGAATATCTGCTCGATCCGCACTCGGCGATCGGCGTAAAAGCGGCGCGCGAATGTCGCCGCGATAACACTACGCCAATGATTACGCTGGCGACCGCGCACCCGGCGAAATTTCCCGATGCGGTGATGCAGGCTGGTTATCCGACGGTGCCGCCGCTGCCGCACCATATGGCGGATTTATTCGAGCGTGAAGAACGCTGCACGGTGCTGCCACACGATATCGCCAAGGTGCAGCAGTTTATGGTTGCGAATATCAAGGCTTGATGCGCCCCGCATTGCGAGACGTTTAGCCCCTTTAAAAAGGGGGCGGTGAGTGGAGCGAGCTGGGGATTTTTGCGGCAAAGAAATCCCCCCTAACCCCCCTTTTTTAAAGGGGGGAAATACAAAGCGGTGCTGTTGCATTGGCATTAAAACAGTGCAAACAAAAATGCAGCAAAAACAGAAGAAGAGCAGATGCAGAAAACTATCCGTCGTCGCGAAGCGCCGCAACAACAAGCGGATTTTTCGTCGACGGTTAATCCCTTGCTGGCACGCCTATACACGATGCGTGGCGTGGCCAATGAAGTCGAGCTCAATCACGAATTAACGCAGCTTTCTACTCCCAATACTTTTAAAAGCTTAAACGACGCAGCCATGCTGATCGCCGACAGCATCGAGCGAGCCGAACATATTTTAGTGATCGGCGATTTCGATGCCGACGGTGCCACCAGTTGCGCGTTATCGGTGTTGGCGTTACGGGCAATGCGTGCTGCGCACGTCGATTTTTTAGTGCCGAATCGTTTTGAATACGGCTATGGTTTAACGCCGGAAATCGTTGCAGTTGCAGTACAAAGCAAGCCGGATTTAATTATCACCGTCGATAACGGCATCTCCAGTATCGACGGCGTCGCCGCGGCGAATGCTGCCGGCATTCGCGTGTTGATCACCGATCACCATTTGCCGGGCCGCGAATTGCCGCAAGCGGCTGCGATCGTTAATCCGAATCAGCTCGGCTGCGATTTTCCGTCGAAAAATCTGGCCGGTGTCGGCGTTATTTTTTATGTGTTGAGCGCCTTGCGCAACGAATTGCGGCAGCGCGACTGGTTTGCGCGGCAGGGAATTGCGGTGCCGAATTTAGCCGATTATCTCGATCTGGTGGCTCTCGGCACCGTCGCCGACGTGGTGTCGCTGGATCATAACAATCGTATTCTGGTTCAGCAGGGATTGCGGCGCATTCGTGCCGGGCGCGCGCGTCCCGGTATAAAGGCTTTGTTGGAAGTTGCCAAGCGCACGGCATCGCGCGTGGTCAGCACCGATCTCGCGTTCGCGATCGGGCCGCGCTTAAACGCGGCCGGCCGACTCGACGATATGTCGCTCGGTATTCAATGCCTGTTGACCGACGATCTGTATCGCGCGCGCGAAATAGCGCAGCAACTCGACGAACTGAATCACGATCGCAAGGCAATCGAAGCGGATATGCAGCGCGAGGCGATGGCTGCGCTGGAGTCGATCCATCTCGGTGCTGCCGATGCGCTGCCGTGGGGAATCTGTTTATACGGTGCCGATTGGCATCAGGGCGTGATCGGTATTCTGGCATCGCGTATCAAGGATCGCTATCACCGACCGGCGATTGTATTTGCGAATGCTGACGATGGCGTCACCATCAAGGGCTCCGCGCGCTCGATTCCCGGTCTGCATATTCGCGACGCGCTCGACGTGGTAGCGGCACAAAATCCGGGGCTGTTGAGTAAATTCGGCGGCCATGCGATGGCGGCGGGTTTGAGTTTGCGGCGCGAACAATTCCCCGAATTCGAGCGTGCTTTCGATACGGTGGTACGCGCGCAGCTGAGCGAGGAAAATCTCACCGCGGTGTTATGGAGCGATGGCGAACTGCTCGCCGAGCATATGACGCTGGAGCTGGCGCAGGCGCTGCGGGACGGCGGACCATGGGGGCAACATTTTCCCGAGCCGCTATTCGACGGCGAGTTTTTGCTGGTGCAGCAGCGTCTGGTAGGCGAGCGCCATTTGAAGATGGTGTTGGCGCATCCAGACTCGCCGCAACAAATCATCGATGCCATCGCCTTCTCGATCGACCCGCGCCGCTGGCCGAATCTCGATGTCAAAAAGGTACGCATCGCCTTTCGGCTCGATATCAACGAGTGGCGCGGCAAGGAGAGCGTGCAACTGCTGGTCGAGTATTTGGAGCCGGTCTAGCTGCTGCGGTTCGCGAAGTTTGGAACCCGTTCGGCGATCGGGTAGAATTGGCGCCCTTCGCTCGATCACTATTCACTTCTGGACAATAGCCGGCCCAAACAATGTTGGAAGTAAATCCTTTCAGAAATACCATCAAAGACTACACCGCGCGCACCGACGTGCTCAGGGGGTATCTTTGACTATGCCAACAAAAAAGAGCGGCTCACCGAAGTCGAATTAGAGCTCGGCGAGCCCAGCATTTGGGATAACCCGCAGCGCGCGCAGGAGTTGGGCAAGGAGCGCGCAGCACTGGAAGCCGTGGTCAATACCATCGAGGTCATGGATGCCGGTTTGGCGGATGCCTCCGAGCTGTTGGAAATGGCCGCTGCCGAGGATGATGAAGCCACTGTAGAAGCGGTGGCTGCCGATCTCGATCGATTGGGGCAGCAGTTGGAAACCCTGGAGTTTCGCCGCATGTTTTCCGGCGAAATGGATGCGAATAACGCTTTTCTCGATATTCAATCGGGCTCGGGCGGCACCGAGGCGCAGGATTGGGCCAGCATGTTGCTGCGCATGTATCTGCGCTGGTGCGAGGATAAAGGTTTCAAAGCCGAGTTGGTCGAAGTGTCCGATGGCGAAGTGGCCGGCATTAAAGGCGCGACCATTTACGTGCAGGGCGAATACGCGTTCGGCTGGTTGCGCACCGAGATCGGCGTACACCGGTTGGTGCGCAAATCGCCGTTCGATTCGGGCAATCGCCGTCACACCTCTTTTTCTGCGGTGTTCGTGTCGCCGGAGATCGACGACGATATCGAAATCGATATCAATCCAGCCGATGTGCGCACCGATACCTATCGCGCCAGCGGTGCCGGCGGTCAGCACATCAACAAAACCGATTCCGCGGTGCGTCTGACGCACGTGCCGACCAACACGGTCGTGCAATGCCAGACCGAGCGCAGCCAGCATCAAAACCGCGATCGCGCCTGGAAGATGTTGCGCGCGAAGTTGTACGAACTGGAAATGCAGAAACGCAACGCCGCCGCCCAAGCGATGGAAGACACCAAATCCGATATCGGTTGGGGCAGTCAGATTCGCTCTTATGTATTGGACGATTCGCGCGTCAAGGATTTACGCACCAATGTGCAGACCAGCAATTGCCAGGCAGTGCTGGACGGTGCGCTCGATCAATTTATTGTGGCCTCTCTCAAACAAGGTTTGTAAGCATGAGCGACGAACAAAATACAGTCCCGCCGGAAGCTCCGCAGGATGGAACAGTCCCGCAGGATGAAAACAAACTCATTGCGGAGCGCCGCGCGAAGCTGACGGCAATTCGCCAGCAGCGCAATGCGTTTCCGAACAGCTTTCGTCGCGACAGCTACGCCGAGCAATTGCAGCAGGCGTTCTCCGAAAAATCCAAGGAAGAGTTGGAAGAGCTCGGTCATCGCGCCAAAGTTGCCGGTCGGATCATGGCGATGCGCGGACCATTCTTCGTGCTGCAGGATATGACCGGCCGCATTCAGGCCTATGTCGATAAAAAGCATTTGCCCGAAGCGCTGCTGCAGGAAATCAAAACCTGGGATATCGGCGATATCATCGGTGCCGAGGGTCCGGTGCATAAATCCGGCAAGGGCGATTTATATGTCTACCTGGATAAGGTCGAGCTGCTGACCAAATCGCTGCGCCCGCTGCCGGATAAATACCACGGCCTGCAGGATCAGGAAACGCGCTACCGTCAGCGTTATATCGATCTGATCATGAATGAAGACGTGCGGCGCACGTTCCGCATTCGCTCGCAGTTGATCGATGGTATTCGCGATTATTTGACCGACCTCGATTTTCTCGAAGTGGAAACGCCGATGATGCAGGCGATTCCGGGCGGCGCCAGCGCCAAGCCGTTTGTTACGTTCCACAATGCGCTCGATCTTGAAATGTTTTTGCGCATCTCGCCCGAACTGTATTTGAAGCGTTTAGTGGTCGGCGGTTTGGAGCGCGTATTCGAAATCAACCGCAACTTCCGTAACGAAGGTCTATCGACGCGCCACAATCCCGAATTCACCATGATCGAGTTCTATCAGGCCTACGCCGATTTCAACGATCTGATGGACCTCACCGAGGATATGCTGCGCTTCCTGGCGAATCGCATTCTCGGCAAGACATTGCTCGATTACCAGGGTAAGAAAATCGATTTCGGTGCGCCATTCCTGCGCATTTCGGTGTTCAATTCGATCCTGCATTTCAATCCGGATATCAAGGCCGAAGAGCTGAGCACGATGGAAGGCGCCAAAGCGATCGCCAAGCGCTTGAATATTCATCTCAAGGATACCTGGGGTCTCGGCAAGGTACAGATCGAGATATTCGATGCGACCGTTGAGCATCGTCTCGAGCAGCCGACGTTTATTACGAAGTATCCGACCGAAGTATCGCCGCTGGCGCGCCGCAGCGACGACGATCCGTTCGTCACCGATCGCTTCGAGTTTTTTATCGGCGGCCGCGAAATCGCCAACGGCTTCTCCGAGCTGAACGATGCTGAGGATCAGGCCGAGCGTTTCCAGGCACAGGTTTTGGAAAAGGAAGCCGGCGACGACGAAGCGATGTACTATGACGCGGATTATGTGACGGCATTGGAATACGGATTGCCGCCCACTGCCGGCGAAGGTATCGGCATCGATCGTCTGGTGATGCTGTTTACCGATTCGCCATCGATTCGCGATGTATTGTTATTCCCGCATATGCGACCGTTGGCGTAGTGGGGATTTAAATAAAAAAGCCGGCTGATGCCGGCTTTTTTGTTTCCCTGTCCAACGGATACGCGAAGTGCTGGAATGATGCTGCAACTACCATCGCTCTGTTTAGCGCTTGTTACAGTGGGGAATGCGCGCGTAGAGGGCGGCGATCCAGCTGCCTGTAATTGTCTTCTGCATTATTTGCTGCTGCGCTTTAAAGAAAAATAGCCAAGTTGCTTGCGTCCCCAGCCGAATTGAAAATATTTGCCAGCGACTGCACCGTTATTTAATTGGCCGCTGAGATGAAGATAAGCGTCGCATATTTCATTGCGACCAATGGTCAGAATTCCTCCCTCGAAGATGTAGGATAATTTATCGCTAATTGGGAAAAATTTGGCGTCAGATGATTTGGGAGCGTCAATCATAACTTGTTCCCAGTTGCCTCCTAAACAAGAGCTACCTTCCGTATCAGCAAAACGAACGTTTGCTGTACTAATAACTTCATGCTGAAGATTTTCAACTTGTAGAACCCAAGAGCCTGATAATTCATCTGCTACTTGGGCAAAGGATTGCCGAGCCGCCAATGCGAGTATGAAAATTAATAGATTTAATGAAGCCCAGCGATAAGCTGTGCGGGCAGCTGCAGCGAAGAGTGGGGAACAAAATGCACAGCGTTTTGCTTCTCGCTTGAACTCCTTATTAACTGCTACCATCCACATTCTGATATGACTTCTTTTGAGCTTTGCATTATTTCTGGCCACTCCTTGGTTCTGTGCAAGTCAGTGAGCTTTGTTGGAAGCGCCGCTGCACAACTATCAAACTTGCGATGGAATATATTATTCGCTTCGATTGTCGAGCGGTATGCTTTAATTCTTGAAACCTTTCGCCACCACATACACTTCCCGCGAGCGCGGCCGGGAAGCCTTGGGTTTGCGAATAGCGACCGTTGCAAATGAGGTGCGCAGTTCTTTTACATAAGCGTCGAAGCCTTCGCCCTGGAATACCTTGGCGACAAAATTGCCTTTCGGTTTGAGCACTTGCCGCGCCATATCGAGCGCCAGTTCCAGCAAATACATGGAAGCTGCCTGATCGGCGGAATCGACGCCGCTGATATTCGGCGCCATGTCGGAAATAATCAGATCGGGCCGCTCGCCGTCGAGCGCTGCAAGAATCTGTTGAAAAATAGCGTCCTCGGTGAAGTCGCCCTGAATAAAATCGACGTTTTCCACGGCTTCCATCGGCAGGATATCGGTCGCCAGTACTCGGCCTTTCGTGCCGACCAGCCGGCCTGCGACTTGAGACCAGCCGCCCGGTGCAGAGCCTAAATCCATGATCGACATGCCCGGCCGAAGCAATTGGTCTTTTTCGATCAGCTCAAGCAGTTTGTAGCTGGCGCGCGAGCGATAACCATCCTTCTGCGCCTGTTTGACGTAGGGATCGTTGACGTGTTCATCGAGCCAGTTGCGGCTGCTTTTCGAGCGGGCCATAAATAAAACCAAAGTGGAAAAAAGGTGGGTATGAGACGGTAGCTGTGCTCGCTAGATCGGTGGTCATCATAAACCGATGGCGCCGCGTAGTATAAAACACCCGCCTAAAGCAGTCGCGTCCCATAGATGCTTTAAAAACTTAAAGGGACGGCTATAGAGTTTCTAAGAAAGGAAGTTGCGTTGTGCCCGACAAGGCGGAATGCGGCAGGTCCTTCTGGGGGCGTGAGCGCGCAGGGATGCGCGCGCCCGAGCCTAACATGGATGTTTGCTGTAGGCGTTCCCCAGAAGGACCTGCAGCATTGTGCCAACAATGAACATTTTCTTAGATGCTCTAAGGCAGTACGGTTTAAATTAACGCAATATTCGGCCGCGACTCGCAGCGCGAAGTGGTGGATAACGGTACAATTCGCCAAGGTTCGCTTCTCTATCACTTCCTTTGCCGGGGTCACCGGTCGGGATACCGCCATGCTTCGCATCACCGAACTATCGCTACCGCTCGATCATCCCGCCGAGGCGCTACGCAGCAGTATTGTCGAACGCCTGCGCATTCGCAGCGACGATCTGCTGGATTTCACCGTATTCAAACGCAGTTACGATGCCCGCAAGAAAAATAGCGTCATCACCTTTATCTACATCATCGATTTAACAGCTCGCAATGAGTCGGAAATCCTGCGGCGCCTAGCCGATGACCGCAATGTGCGGGTGGCGCCGGACACCGATTATTATCCGGTCGGGCAGGCATCCGCGCCGATGCGCGAGCGGCCGTTGGTGGTCGGCTTCGGTCCGTGCGGTTTATTCGCGGCATTATTGTTGGCGCAGATGGGATTCAAGCCGATCGTGCTGGAGCGCGGTAGGGATGTGCGGCGCCGCACCAAGGATACCTGGGCACTGTGGCGTGGAAAAACACTGACGCCGGAATCCAACGTGCAATTCGGCGAGGGCGGCGCCGGGTTGTTTTCGGACGGCAAGCTGTATAGCCAAATCAAAGATCCGAAATTCTACGGGCGCAAAGTGATGCACGAGTTCGTGCGCGCCGGCGCGCCCGCCGAAATCATGTATGTCAGCAAGCCGCATATCGGTACCTTCAGGCTAACCGGTGTGGTCGCCGCGATGCGGGAGGAGATTATCGCGCTCGGCGGCGAGGTGCGCTTCGAAAGCAAGGTCAGCGATTTATTGCTTGGTGCCGGCCAATCGGCAAATGAGCAACAGATCGAAGGCGTGGTGCTGGCGAACGGCGAGCAGATTCACAGTCGCCATGTTGTGTTGGCATTGGGGCACAGCGCGCGCGATACGTTTCGCGTATTGCATCGGCACAGCGTTTTTATCGAGCCCAAACCGTTTGCCATCGGTTTTCGCATCGAGCACCCGCAATCATTGATCGATCGCGCGCGGCTCGGCAAATACGCCGGTCATCCCGATCTGGGCGCAGCCGATTACAAGCTGGTGCATCACGCGCAGAATGGCCGCGCCGTTTACAGTTTCTGCATGTGTCCGGGCGGCACCGTGGTGGCGGCAACCTCCGAGCCGGAGCGTGTGGTGACCAATGGCATGAGTCAGTATTCGCGCAACGAGCGCAACGCCAACGCCGGTATCGTGGTGGGTATCAATCCGCAACAGGATTTTCCCGGCGGCCCGCTGGCTGGCGTGGAGTTGCAAGAGCGTTTGGAGTCGCACGCGTATGTGTTGGGCGGTAGCGACTATTCAGCCCCAGCGCAATTGCTCGGCGATTTTGTGCGCGGTGTGCCATCCAGCGAGTTCGGCGAAGTGGAGCCTTCCTATAAACCGGGCGTACGGCTGGGTGATCTGGCCTCGGCGCTGCCGGATTATGCGATCGCGGCGATCCGCGAAGCGCTGCCGGCATTCGGCAAACAAATTCGGGGTTTCGATCGCGACGATGCGATATTGACTGGCGTCGAAACCCGCACTTCCTCGCCACTGCGCATTACGCGCGATAACGAATCGCTGCAGAGTCTCAATGTCCGCGGTCTTTATCCCGCTGGCGAGGGCGCCGGTTACGCCGGCGGTATTTTGTCGGCCGGCGTGGATGGCATTAAAGTCGCGGAAGCGGTCGCCAAATCGCTGTTATCCGCGGCCAACCAAACGACTAAACAAGTCGGCTGAGTGCGCTATGAAATTCGACGATGTAAAAAAGCTGTATCAAAAAAAATATCGCGATGAGTTCGGCTGCTTTCTGGTGGAAGGCGAGCATCTGGCGCTGGAACTGCAAAAAGCAGCTTTGCAGAATGCACGGTTGCTGGAGTGCGAGTTGTATGTGACGAGCGCTTACCAGCATTGGCAAAGCCCATTTAAAACCCATTTGATCAACGATCGGCAAATGGCGCAGATCGCCGATACCAAAACGCCGCAGGGAATTATCGCGCTGGTGCCGTTGCATGCCGTCGCGAATTTGTCGGCACCGCCGGTGCCTGGCGAGCACATTATTTATCTGCACGAAATTCAAGATCCCGGCAATTTGGGCACTATCCTGCGCACGTTGGCGTGGTTCGGCAATGGCCGCTGCCTGCTAAGCCCAAATTGTGTCGACCCACATAACGCAAAAGTGGTGCGCGCCAGCATGGGGGCGATTTTTCATGTGCCGATCGAGTGTGACGTGCAATTATCCATGTTGAATACGCGTTTTTCGCGAATCGCCTGTCTGGACATGCAGGGTGAAAGCTTGCAGTCCGCTGCGTTTAAAAACTTCGATTGCTATCTGTTCGGCAACGAAGCGCGCGGCGTACCGCGCGAGCAATTAACGGCACTCGATGCACATCCATTTACCATTTCCGGCGGCGGCACCATCGAATCGCTCAATGTGGCATCGGTAGTGAATATTTGTTTGTACGAATTAAATCGATAAATGATTGAAGCTTCGATTTCTTATTGTAGGTAACAATCAAAAACAAGGCCGGTCGGATTCGGATATAACAAAAAATTGCATAGAAGTTGGCCAGTTCTCATGATAGTGTTGCTGCAAGCTTCAATTTGAAGCTTGTCGTTGAAGGCGCGTCTTTTATAAAGCTAATAAAAATGCAAAGTCTTTGCCAGCGACCCTGCGGTATCGTATGGCCAGTGCATTAATTTAATCGCAATGTTCGGCTGCTTACCCATGATGTTTCGAGCACTGCTCGATGTCGTTGTAAAGTTATGCCGTAATACGCGGCGATAATAAGTGGTCCGTGGTGTTGGGTAAACAGTGCGTAGCGATAATAATTAGGATAGCGGAAGACCGTTTTTGACGAAACTCCAGCAATCCCGGACTTTAAAAATCCGACATGCCAATAAAATCGAGGAGAATATAATATGAGTCGCAAGACCGGATTTTCTAAATCAATTATTTGCGGTTTTTCATGTGTATTTCTTACGGCGATCTCTCTATCGGCACAAGCGAATTTAGTCAGTAATGGTTCGTTTGAAACTACTTCGCTCGCCACTACAGGCGCTTTTGGATCCAATGTAGCTAGCTGGAGTAATGCGAGTGGCTCGAGCGAGGCGCTGATTTTTCCTGGGGTGGGATTACAGCCTTTATATAGCTACTCTTATGCCGTCTATCAGCCCGGTTTGTCGGCAACTTACACAACGTATGGATTGCTGGGGCCGTTTCCGACCACGAGTCCGGATGGCGGGAAATATGTCTTGTCCGATGGCGACTATCTGAATCAGCCCATCTCGCAAACCATTAGTGGATTGACCATTGGCAATTTTTACCAGCTTAGTTTTTATCAGGCGCTGGCGCAGCTCGATGAGAATCTGACGCCCCAGGGTCTGGTTACCGGCTATTGGCAGGTTTCGTTGGGTGCTGCTACGCAAAATTCGCAACTGCAAAAGGCGGATGGAACGACTGTGGTGGATTCCTTTGGAAATCTTGTGCAGTCCGCCACGATCTCTCCATGGACTCTGCAAACCATGACCTTTCAGGCTTCAGCGGCTACTGAAGTGTTGAGCTTTTTGTCGGTAGGTACCGGCCTTCCGCCGATGATTGGTTTGGATGGTGTTTCTCTCGAAGCGGTACCGCTACCGGCAGCCTCCTGGTTGCTTGGGAGCGGACTGCTAGGGATGATCACCGCAGGGGCAAGACGCCATAGAGCCAAAGCATAAAAATAAAGTTAATACGGGGTGGGAAGTTAAAAAAACTTCTCATCCTTTTCTTAAGTAATAAATGCGAGTTAATTTTTATTGTCCCGGTATGGAAATACTTCGATATTTACAGCAATCTCTACCGCCCCTTGCATTCGAAATATTTAAATTATCGATGGGGTTTATACTGCTTTTTATTTTATTTCCTGTTCTGGAAAAAATATTTCCGATGCGCCCTCAAAAAACCTTTCGAAAAGGTTTTGCTACGGATTTAGCGTATTATTTTCTTACCAGTTTATCTCGTCACTTAGTGATAATTCCACTTTCGCTGATTGCGTTGGCTTCGAGCCACCTGCGGTTCGGCGGACTCCACCAATGGATGGCTGAGTTGCCGCTGTCGGTTCGATTTGGCGCAGCGTTGGTTGTAGGGGAGATCGGCTTTTATTGGGGGCATCGCTGTATGCACCGGGTTTCCTATTTGTGGCGTTTTCACGCCGTGCACCACAGCGCTGAAGAAATGGACTGGCTTATCAATACCCGTGCGCACCCGGTCGATATACTGTGCACCCGTCTTTGCGGTTATGCGCCGCTTTATTTGTTGGGTCTGGCCCAACCGAGCGGCAATCAAGTCGATATGATCCCTGCGTTAGTCGCATTGGTGGGTAGTATGTGGGGGTACTTTATTCATTCGAATGTGAAGTGGCGTTTAGGTATTTTGGAGTCGCTGGTCGCTACGCCGGCGTTTCATCATTGGCA
>DATIED010000394.1:0-7018 GCA_035455965.1 Spongiibacteraceae bacterium | reverse complement strand
CGTTTAGACGCCGGTGTCCCGTTGCTGGTGGCGGATATTAATGCGGCCAGCCTCGCCGTCGCCGACGGGCCGCGTCTGCTGGCCAGTCCCAGCGCGCAGGCATTGCAGTTGGCGACGGTGTTACAGCCGCTGGCGCAAGCGGTCGGTATAAAGTCGATCGATGTCACGACACTGACGGCAGTGTCGGCGCTCGGCCGTCCCGGGGTCGCCGAGCTGGCCGGCCAGACTGCGCGGCTGCTCAATGCCCAGTCGATCAAGCACCAGGTATTCCCCGCCCAGATCGCTTTCAATGCCGTGCCCGCGTTTGACGCAGTTCAGGAAAGCGGCTATACCCTCGATGAACTGAATATCGCTGCCGAAATCAAAAAACTATTACTGAATGAACACATCGGGGTAAGTGTCACGCAGGTTTTTGTGCCGGTATTCTATTGCCACAGTCAAGTGATTCGGATTGAAACGCTGGCACCGTTGAGTGCAACGGCGGCCGGTAAATTGTTGGCGGCTGCGCCCGGCGTCGAGATGGTTAAAGCGAAGAAGCAGTTCGGCCCGATCGACGCCGGTGTCGACGGCAGTGTTGTCAAGGTTGGACGCATTCGCCAGGCGCTGGACTCGGATCGCGTATTAACGCTGTGGACGGTGGCGGATAATATTCGGAAAGGTGCGGCAGTTAACAGTGTTCGAATTGCCGAAACCTTGCTAAAACCCCACCTGTAACTAATACTTACGCCATTTAGTAGAGAACTATTCTAGCTTTCGAACGGCAGGGTCAAGCGCATCAGTCACGTGCATGAAAGCCCCCGGCGACGAGCTCTAACCTCTTAGCGAACAGGTAGACAAAGATGGTGCGGAATAAGCTCGCCATGGCGGTTCTGGCATTGAGTGTGCTCCAAGCGAATGTTGCGAGCGCATTAGGCTTGGGAAATTTGTCGGTTAAATCGGCGCTCAATCAGCCATTGAGCGCGGAAATTAAACTGCTCGACATCGGTGATCTCGATGCCAGTCAGGTAAAAATTGAACTTGGCAGCCCCGAAGAGTTTCAACGCGCGGCAGTGGAGCGCGATTTCTTTCTGAGCAATTTAAAGTTCAGCGTCGATCTCGACGGTCACGGCGGCGGCGTTATTCGCATCGTCACGCGCGAGCCGGTGGTAGAACCGTATCTCAATTTTGTCATTGAGGCGCGCTGGCCGAATGGTCGCGTGCTGCGCGAGTTCGCCGTACTGCTCGATCCTCCGACCTTCAGCGCCAATCGCGCGGCGTCGGCCGTGGCGCCCGCCAGGTCGGGTGCCGCCAGTGCTAAACCCGCGCGCGAACGTGTCCCGGTGCAACCGCCGACCGTAACTACGGAGCCGGCAGCTCCGCCGACTGCGGCCCCAGCCGATATGAGTCTGCCCGCCGCCAACAAGGGCGGCGAATACCGCATTCAGGTTTACGACACGCTGTCGAGAATTGCCGCTGCACATAAGCCGGCCGGCGATGTCAGCGTCGAGCAGACGATGATTGCCATTCAGCGCGCCAATCCGCAGGCATTTATCCGCAACAATGTTAATTTGATTAAGTCCGGTTCCGTTATACGTCTGCCTTCGGCGGACGAGGCGCGTGCGATCACCGCCGGTCAGGCGAGCCAGGAAGTGGATGAGCAGGTTAAGGAGTGGCGCGGCGGCGGTGCTCGCACGACCGCCGCCGCCGCGACCACCGGCCCGCAGCTCGATGCGCGTACGCCGGAACCGACCGCTAAAGAGGGTGGCTATAAAGAGCAGGCACGGCTGTCGATCGCTACGTCGGGCGACAGTGCCAAGAGCTCGATCGGCGAAGGCAGTGGCGGTTCCGGTAAAGGTATCGAAGCGCTGCGCAACCAACTCGCCGTCAGTCAGGAGTCGCTCGAAAAAGGTAAGCGCGACAATCATGAAATGCAATCGCGACTGGACGACATGGAGCGGCAGATCGCTACTCTGCAACGTCTGATTTCATTGAAGGATGATCAACTGGCGGCACTGCAGACAAAATCCGGCGAGCTCAAGCCCGCCACTCCGGCTGCGACCGCGACGCCGACACCGGCGGCAGAAGCGCCGCCGACTGCGACCACCACTACTGCTTCCACCACTACGACAACCGCAACGACCACGACCAGTGCAACAACTGCAACCGAAGCACCGGCAGGAACTCCTGCGCCGGCTGCCGTTGCGACGCCAGCTCCGAAGCCGGCGCCGGTTAAAGCGCTTCCGGCTGTTAAACCGACGCCAGCCGAACCGGGCTTGATCGATCAGCTGACCTCTAATCCGCTTTATCTGGGTGGCGCGGGGGCTGCCGTATTGTTGCTTGGCGCACTGGTCGTGCAACGCCGCCGTAAAGCGGCTGCCGAAGAGCGCGCAGGCGAGAGTGATTTCACGCTCGACGATCATGTCGATTTCGAGGTCGATGACAACAGCGATTTGGATCAGGCGCGCATCGACGATGACGCAGTTACGTCGGCGGCGACCGTTGCGACTCGTACCGAAGAGCCGCGCGTCGCACAAACGCAGCCGGTGCGCTCGGAAACCGGCGACGCTATTGCCGAATCGGATATCTATATCGCCTACGGTCGTTATCAGCAGGCGGTCGATCTGCTATCGCATGCGATCGATGCCGAGCCGGCGCGTAGTGACCTGCGCGTCAAGCTGCTCGAAGTTTGTTTAGAAATGCGTAATAAGGACGCGTTTCGCCAGCAGTTTGTTGCACTGCAAGGCTTGGGCGATGGCGATGCGGTCGCCCACGCCAAAGATTTATTGTCGTCGGTGGACGGGGTTTCCGATTGGTTGGTCGATCTGCCCCAAGCGGTGCGCCCAACGCACGAAACCACCGGCGCTGCGGCAGTGACCGCTACCGTTGCAGCCGCAGCGGTAGCCGCTTACGAGCGCGACGAGGAAGCAGACGACGAATTGCCCGCGGATACATTCGCTGCGGAGTCTGTGGCCGAGCAGCCTGCTCCCCCCGTTTTTGAAGAGCAAGGGTTTGAAGAACAAAAGTTTGATGAGCCCGTTTTCGGCGCTCCTGCTCTAAACGATCCTACTTTTGAAGAGCCTGCGTTTAGCTCTGCCGGCGCGGATACCGATTTAGATCTGGATTTGGATCTCGATGACGAACTCGATCTCGATGCGGAGCTCAGCGCTCCGGCGCAGACGTCGACATTCGAGCCGGTGGTTGACTCTGACGCTGTCTCGGCAGCGGCTACGTTTGAAAGCAGCGAGTTCGAATTACCCCGGGGTGCCGATTTATCCGACAGCGGAGACGACGCGGATTTCGATTTCCAGCTCGACGAGGAAATCGAAACTGCACCGGTGCGGGTGGTGTCGTTCGATCTCGACTCCACCTCCACCGAACTGGCCAGCGAGCCCAGTCCGCTGGCTCAGCCCGACGACAGCGTGGGTTTGGACGGTGAATTGGATTTAGATCTGGAGCACGACGATCTCGATCTGGCGCTCAGCGAAATGGGTGAGACTGGCTATCTCAACGATCTCGAAGAGTTGTCGGATGCATTGGGTCATCTCGATGACAAGCCAACCGAGACGGTGTCTCCGGTAGCTTTCGAACTCGATGCGGACGCCACTCTGGAAACCGGTCTCGACGAATTATCCGACGAGTTCGATCTCGGCAATCTCGAGGCGGACCTGCCGGCTATCGATCGCCTCGATTTGGCAACGCCCGCCCATCCGTCAGCAGAGCCGACACTAACCGGTGTCGATGTGGATGCGAATAAAGTCGCTGCGCCTGAAGACTTCGCCTTTGAGATGCCCGCCGAGTTTGAAATGCCCGCGGCACACGAGGATTTTTCGAGCGCCGATGCCGCCGATGAGGCTGACGATGAGTTCGATTTCCTGACCGATGCCGATGAAATAGCCACCAAGCTGGATTTGGCGCGTGCCTATATCGATATGGGCGATACTGATGGCGCTAAAGATATTCTCGACGAAGTCATGCAGGAGGGGACGGATACCCAAAAGCAGGAGGCTTCGACGCTGCTTAGTCGCATCGGTTGATCGTGGCGCGACCACTCTCGGCGAGTTGCGCCGCTGGCGATCGCATTGCCCTGGCGCTCGAATACGAAGGTAGCGGCTTTGTCGGTTGGCAGGCGCAGCGTCAGTTGCGCTTGGCCACCGTGCAGGAAACGCTCGAAGCGGCGCTTAGCCGTATCGCGGCAGAGCCGATCGCCGTAGTCTGCGCCGGTCGCACCGATACCGGCGTGCATGCCAGTCATCAAATCGTTCATTTCGATACGCCCGTTGCGCGCGCCGAATCCGCTTGGGTCCTTGGCGGCAATACGCATCTGCCGCCAAGCATTGCCATCAAGTGGGCACGTCCGGTCTCTGCCGATTTCAGTGCGCGCTTTTCCGCCACTGCACGCCGTTATCGCTATGTCATTTTTAATCGCCACCTGCGCTCTGCGCACGCCGCACAACTGGCGACCTTGATCAATCAGCCGCTCGATGCGGCGCTTATGCACAACGAAGCGCAATGCCTGCTTGGCGAACACGACTTCTCGGCATTTCGCGGCGCCGGCTGCCAATCCAATACGCCGATGCGCAACGTACATTCGGTGACGGTAGCGCGCACCGGCGATTATGTGATCGTCGATATTCAAGCCAATGCCTTTTTGCTGCACATGGTGCGCAATATTGTTGGCACTTTGCTGGCGGTCGGCAGCGGCCGGAAGCCGCCCGGTTGGACAGTGGATATATTCACCGGCAAAGATCGAACTCGCGCCGCCGCCACCGCGCCGCCGCAAGGTTTGTATTTAGTGGATGTGCTTTATCCCGCGAGCTTTCAATTGCCCGAGGTAATACCGGGGCCGGCGTTTCTGGCGCCGCTATGGTCGAAATAATGTGCGTGACGACGCCATAATTTAAGTCGCCGGATGCGTTTGTCCGGCGTATAAAACCGCTAAAAAGCAGACAGTTAAGCGGGCGATCTGGTACGATTCGCCTTTATTTTTATTGCTCGGCACCGTCATGGGATCGCGCCGCACTCGCGTTAAAATCTGTGGTATCACTCGAATCGAAGATGCTCTGGCAGCGGCGCATGCCGGTGCCGATGCTATTGGATTCGTATTTTATGCGCGGAGTCCACGCGCCGTGACAGCGGCAGCGGCAGCGGCGATTTGCGCAGCGCTGCCACCGTTTGTCAGTACCGTGGGTTTATTTGTCGATGCGGAGCCGGCCGCGGTAGCGACAGTGCTACAGCAGGTACCGCTCGATCTGCTGCAGTTTCACGGCGATGAGACAGCGGCCTATTGCGCGCAGTTCGGTCGACCATTTTTAAAGGCGTTGCGCATGCGCGATGCGACCGATGTCGCCGCGGTACGCACAGAATACAGCGCGGCGCGCGCGCTACTGCTCGATACTTATCGAGCCGGCGTGCCGGGTGGCACCGGCGAAATATTCGACTGGCAGCGGGTGCCGTCCACGCAGGCTGCACAAATCGTTTTAGCCGGCGGTTTAACACCGGCCAATGTCGGCGCCGCGATTTGCCAGGCGCGGCCGTTTGCCGTCGATGTCAGCGGCGGTGTCGAAAGTGCGCCGGGCATTAAAGACGCACAACTCATACAAGCATTTATCGCGGCGGTGAGCCGCGCTGATCAATCGGAGCACAGCAGTGACTGAATCGGCCCCATCTATTCACAATGCCGCCCTCGACCCTTCGGCCATCGCAATCGATTATGCGGCGATGCCGGATCTGCAAGGTCATTTCGGTCCATACGGCGGCAAGTTCGTCGCCGAAACATTGATGTGCGCGCTGGATGAACTGGAGACCGCGTACAACAAGTTATCGATCGATCCGGGCTTTCGCGCCGAATTCGATCGCGATCTCGCTCACTACGTCGGCCGACCATCGCCGCTCTATCACGCCGAGCGTTGGAGCAAGCAACTCGGCGGCGCCCAAATTTATTTAAAGCGCGAAGATCTCAATCATACCGGCGCGCACAAAATCAACAACACGGTCGGCCAGGGCCTGCTCGCCAAATACATGGGTAAGAAGCGCGTTATCGCCGAGACCGGTGCCGGTCAGCACGGCGTCGCGACGGCCACCATCGCCGCGCGCTTCGGCATGCAGTGCCAGGTGTATATGGGCGAGGAGGACGTGCATCGGCAATCGCTGAATGTCTATCGCATGAAATTACTCGGCGCCGAAGTCATTCCGGTGAAATCGGGTTCGCGCACGCTAAAAGATGCGATGAACGAAGCGTTGCGCGATTGGGTCACCAATGTCGATCATACGTTTTACATTATCGGTACCTGCGCCGGGCCGCATCCGTATCCGAAAATCGTGCGCGATTTCCAGGCGGTGATCGGTCGCGAAGCGCTGCGTCAAAGTAAAGAGATGACCGGTCGCCTGCCCGATGCCCTGGTGGCTTGTGTCGGCGGCGGCTCTAACGCAATCGGTTTGTTTTATCCGTTTTTGACGGAAAATGCGGTGCGCATGTATGGCGTCGAAGCGGCCGGCCTCGGCATCGCCAGCGGTCGCCATGCGGCGCCGTTAAATGCCGGCTCGCCGGGTATTCTGCATGGCAATCGCACTTATCTGATGCAGGATGACGACGGCCAGATTATCGAAACGCATTCGGTGTCGGCAGGTCTCGATTATCCGGGCGTCGGCCCCGAGCATTCGTGGCTGAAAGATATCGGTCGCGTCGACTACGTGGCGATCGACGATCAGGAAGCACTGACGGCATTTCGCACCTTGACGCAAATCGAAGGCATCATGCCGGCGCTGGAGTCGAGCCATGCGCTGGCGTACGCGGCGAAACTGGCGCCGACCATGCGCCCCGACCAAACCATCGTCGTCAGCCTGTCGGGTCGCGGCGATAAAGATATTCACACTGTCGCAGGCATAGATGGCATCACGCTTTGATGATGCAGGTTTCCGCTGAACGATTTTTAGCAGAACAAGTTTTAAAAGTTTTATCGAGGATTGGGCGTTGAGTCGAATTGCAAAAAAAATGGCGCAGTTGCAAGCGCAACGCCGCAAAGCGGTAGTTCCCTATATT
>DATIED010000393.1:0-7409 GCA_035455965.1 Spongiibacteraceae bacterium | reverse complement strand
CTGATTGCCGCCTCGTCGTCATGCATCGCCCATCCTCCTCGGAATTGGATGACTAAACATCGCCGCATCGCATCATCGAAGCTAACAACTATGTCTGCGGCACCGGATCTTTGTCGTGCCCCGCCAGTTGCATGGCTTTTTGATAGGTGGGGCGCGCGCTGATGCGATCGAGCCATGCGCGAATATGCGGATAACCACCGATGTCGAGCGGTGCGAATATCGACATGGTGCCGAACGGGAAGTGCGCCAATATGTCAGCTGCGGTGAAGTCTGCACCGGCGAGATAGGGTACCTTCGCCAGCCGGTCGTCGATCATGCCGAGATGGCGCGTTAAGCGGTCGCGCATCATGGTCGCGCGCATGCTGGAGTTATCTCCCGCCATCGTGTCGAATAAATGATGCATTGCCTGCGGCATCAAGCCTGCGTTGGGATAGTTGAACCAATAGGTGAAGTCGGCATAACCGGGTTGCCCCGGCGCAATGCTTAATTTGCCATTACCGTACAGATCGAGAATATAGGTGAAAATGGCGGACGACTCGGCCATGGTGACGTCGCCGTCTTGAATGACCGGCGCATTGCCCAATGGATGCAGTTGCAGAAAAACCGGGTCGGCCAGACCTTGGGCCGTGCGCGGATAACTTTTCAGTTCATAGCGCAAACCCAATTCCTCCAACAACCAAATCACGCGCTCCGACTGCGAAACCAGTAAATGATGAACAGTGATCATGATGAAATCCTTGTTTGCCGCGGCGAAGACCGCGTTGTTATCGACAATGGCGGGTCAGCGGATAATTTATCGTTTGTCGCCAGTTTATAAAGTATCGGACGCGCGCGGGAACCGTTGTTTGCGGCGATAGGGATAAACATCGTGCACTACGCCAGCGCGCAGTTGATCCTGCAGATCTCGCCAAAATTTGGGGTCGTAGATTTCGCCATGCAGTTGATCGAAGACCTGCTTGGCGCGCTGATTGCCGGAAAAGAAAAAGCGGAATTCGTCCGGAAAGACATCGTTCGGTGCCACGTCGTACCAGGGGTGGCTGGCCATTTCCTCTTCTTCGTTGCGCGGTGCCGGTATCGTGCGGAAGTTGCAATCGGTCAGCGGACACAATTCGTCGTAATCGTAAAACACCACGCGCCCGTGGCGGGTCACGCCGAAGTTTTTCAGCAACATATCGCCGGGAAAAATATTCGCGGCGGCGAGTTGTTTGATCGCATTGCCATATTCGTCCATGACGTTGTAGAGCTGGTCGTCTTTAGCGTCCTGTAAGTATAGATTGAGCGGTGTCATGCGACGCTCGACATAGACGTGTTTCAAAATTAACGCGCGGCCGCGCACTTCAATTTGCGATGGACACTCTTTATATAGCTCGGCCATCAACTCATCGGAAAAGCGCTCGCGATCGAAGGCGAGGTTGGTGAACTCCTGCGTGTCCGCCATGCGGCCCGCGCGCTCGGAGGTCTTCACGAATAAATATTTCGCCTTGACCTGATCGCGAGTCATATCTTTTGGCGGTGTGAAGCGGTCCTTGATGACTTTATAGACGTAATCGAAGGAGGGCAGTGTGAATACCAGCATCACCATGCCCTTGATGCCGGGTGCGATGATGTATTGATCGGTGGAGGCGTGGGTGTGCGCCACAGCGCTGCGATAAAATTCACTCTTGCCATGCTTGACGAAACCGAGCGCGGTGTAGAGTTCGGAGGTTTCCTTGTGCGGCAGCAAACTGTGTAGAAAATGTACGTACTGGGACGGCACTGGAATGTCGACCATGAAATACGAACGCGTAAAACTGAACAGGATACTGAGATCGTCGGCATCGAATAATGCGGTATCTACATAAATGCCGCCGTGCTCATTATTCAACAGCGGTAGCACGATAGGACGAATGCTGTCGCCGGAAATGATCTTGCCGACAATATAACCGGCTTTATTGCGGTAAAAAATCGCATCCAACACTTCGACGCGAGTAGTCCCCGCCACTAAATCGAAATTTTCGCTGAACTGGTGCTGCGCAGCGCCGACGATAAAACCAATGTCGCGCTCCAGGTCTTCGTAGGGCAAATTCAGTGCGTAATCATCGAGTATGGCTCGAATCAAATCCGGCAGCGAACCGTTGTAGCGGTAGGTATTGACGACACTGGCTTCGCTGGCGAGTGTCGGTGTCTGCTGATCGAGCGCAAAAGCATTCAGCCCGCTGACCTTTTGATGGCCGAAGACGTAGCAGTAACAAGAGTTAAAGAAGGTTTGCGCAATTTCGGCATTGCTGTGCGTGGTGACGATCAACGCATATTCATGTTTTGCTTCGCGCCATAACGAGCGATCGTGTAAGCGTTTACCGGCGATGGTGGTAAGAATGCTGGCGGAGCCCAGCACTTTGCCGCGATAGATCGTCAGACGATCGCGCATCGCCTGGTGAATCGCATGCCATTCGGCGCGCTCGAAGCGGGCTTGCGCGCCGAGCGTCATATTCTGCCAGTCGGCGAACATGCCATCGAAACCATTTAAAATGACGCGGGCGAAATAGCGAGCGATCGGCATAGTCATAGGAGCGATACAGTCATAGTCGGATCATCGTATTAGCGTTATCTGGCTGGGTAATAGCGCCGGGGCTGGCGCAAATGGTAGGGAGCAAACATAATCACTGCAAGCAATTCCAGGCGCTCGACCGCAATGTTATGAATATTTCCCGTATCGACCTCAATCTGCTGGTTTATCTCGATGTATTGCTGCGCGAGAAAAGCGTTACGCGCGCCGCCGAGCAGCTCAGCATAACCCAACCTGCGATGAGTAATGGTCTGCGCCGACTGCGGGATTTATTTAACGATCCGCTGTTGATTCGCACCAGCGAAGGCATGACGCCGACCGCGCGCGCCAATGAGTTGCAGCCGTTGGTGCGGGAGTTATTGAGCAAGGTCGAGGTAGTGGTCCAGCGCGCCGAGTTCGACGCGCTGCAGAGCGACCGCGTATTTCGCATCATGGCCAGCGATTACGCAGAATCCACATTGTTTCCACGCTTGCTGGAGGCGATTCGCACGCAGGCACCGAATATATCGCTGGATATCCTTACGCCATCCGATGTCACATTCCAGGACGTCGAGAAAGGCAAGGTCGATATGGCCATCAATCGCTTCGATCAACTGCCGAAATCATTTCACCACGCAACGATTTGGCGCGAAAACTTCTCCTGCCTGATGAGCAGCAAAAATATCGCGCTCGACGACTTCAATCTGGAAAGCTATTTACAGGCTGCGCATATCTGGGTCAGCAAGACCGGCATGGGCGTCGGCACCGGCATGAGCCCGCGCGATATTCAGAAGCTGGGCTGGGTCGATGAGGCGCTGGCCGATATCGGCCGCCAACGCCGCATTCGCATTTTTACCCGACACTACCAGGTGGCGGCACTGCTGGCGCAGCAGATCGACTTAATCGCTACGGTGCCGACGCAATGTGCACTATTGCATAGCGAGGATCCGCGCCTGGTCATTCGCAAACCGCCGTTTCCGATAGTCCCGATCGAGCTGCGCATGGCCTGGAGTCCATTGTTGCAGCACAATCCTGCGCATATTTGGCTGCGTCGCCTGATTCTCGATATCGCCAGACGCACGCTGGAGAATAGTTTGCCGGAAAAAGTATGACGGCCAGAAGGCAGTATGCAGAGGGATCACAGCGCGGACTTGGCAAGCCTCGGCTATTCTTATTGGGGCGGTTAATGGTTGCAGCCAAAAAACATTGTTAACAGATGGTAATTTGCACTGACGCGCCAATTCGGGCAGCATCGGCAGAAGCTGCGACAGGTGGAGTCCATTTAAGTCCCGACGTTCATTCCGGCACTTAAAGTCTTTTGTTAAAAGACCGTAAAAATCTTTTAAAGTCAATGATATAAAAAATATACTTAAACGAGATTATCCAAGGAGATTAACATGTCTGAACGTTATCCATATCCCATTCCATTCGGCTGGTACGCGATTGGCTTTGGCTCCGACCTCGCGGTCGGCGAAGTCAAACCGGCTAAATTTTTCGGCAAAGAGCTGGTTATCTTTCGCACCGAATCCGGCGAAGCCAAAGTGCTCGATGCCTATTGCCCGCATCTCGGCGCCCATCTCGGCCACGGCGGTAAAGTGCACGGCGAAAGCATTGCTTGCCCGTTCCACGGCTGGCAGTTCAACGGCGGTGGTCAATGCACCGCGGTGCCCTACGCGAAGAATATGCCGCCGAAAGTAGCAGGCGGAAAACAAGCGGTGTACGCGTACCCGGTGGTCGAGCGCAATCAAATGATCTGGGCCTGGTATCACCCATTGCAAGTTGCACCAACCTACGAAGTCGAAGAGCTGCCCGAATATTCCGATCCCGATTGGGGCCCGGTACAACGCTTCAGCTGGACCATTAATGTCTCGCTGCAGGAAACAGCGGAAAATGCCGTCGACGCCGCCCACTTTATCTACGTGCACGGCTCGACGGAGATGCCGGCCGGTGTCTCGAAGTTTGAGGGCATTCACCGCACCTCCGAATACACGATGAAAGTGCCAAAGTTAACCGACGATGGTCAATTTGACATGAGCGGTGCTACCGGTGAGGTGCACCTGGTGTCGGTATCGACCGGCGCCTCGATGGGCTTCAACCGTTTTCGCGGCCAGGTCGAGGCGACGCTGCTTGGCGTACCGACTCCAATCGACGAAAGTACCATGCTGCTGACGTTCTCGTTTATCCAGCCGAAAAACTTGATTCCCGCGAAGAAGATGATGGCCGATATGGCGGTCGCGGAAATTTGCCGTCAGGTCGAAGGCGATATCCCGATCTGGGAAAACAAAGTCTATTTGGATTCGCCGACACTATGTGATGGCGACGGCCCGATCCACCAGTATCGCAAATGGTTCCGCCAGTTCTATGCCGATGACAAAGGCCCGGATCTGCGAGCAGTCGGTTAAAAAATAGTTGCCTGGCTTCAGTTGTGGGTAGCTGGCGAAAGAAAAAAGGCCGCGAATTTCGCGGCCTTTTTATTTAGCATCAAATACTTATATCTGGTAGTTAATGAAACTGTTCTTCTTCGGTCGAGCCAGTTAAAGCAGTTACTGAAGATTGGCCGCCTTGAATAACGGTGGTCATATCGTCGAAATAACCAGTGCCGACTTCCTGTTGGTGAGCGACGAAGGTGTAGCCACGCTCGGCGTCGGCGAATTCCTTTTCCTGCAAACGCACATAGGCGCTCATGTCTTCGCGGGCGTATTCATACGCCAGATTGAACATGCCATTCCACATATTGTGGATGCCGGCCAGCGTAATGAATTGGAATTTGTAACCCATTGCCGAGAGTTCGCGCTGGAATTTCGCGATGGTCGTATCATCCAGGTTTTTCTTCCAGTTGAACGACGGCGAGCAGTTGTACGACAGCAGCTGATCCGGATATTCCTTGCGAATCGCCTCGGCAAATTTACGCGCTTCGGCCAGATCGGGCTTGGCGGTTTCGCACCATAACAAATCGGCGTACGGTGCATAGGCCAGGCCACGGGAGATAGCCTGGTCGATGCCGGCGCGCACGCGGTAGAAGCCCTCCGCGGTGCGGTCGCCAACCACGAAAGGTTTATCGTACGGGTCGCAATCCGAGGTGAGCAGGTCGGCGGCGTTCGCATCGGTGCGGGCGAGGACGATGGTCGGTACCCCTTCGACGTCGGACGCCAGGCGCGCGGCAATCAGCTTCTGTACCGCTTCCTGAGTGGGCACTAATACCTTACCGCCCATATGGCCACATTTTTTTACCGAGGCCAATTGATCTTCGAAATGCACACCAGCCGCGCCGGCGCGAATCATATTTTTCATCAATTCATAGGCGTTGAGAACGCCGCCAAATCCGGCTTCAGCATCGGCCACGATCGGCGCGAAATAATCGATGTAACCCGCATCGCCTGGGTTTTTGCCGGCCTTCCACTGGATTTGATCAGCTCGTTCAAAGGCATTGTTGATACGACGTACGACGGTCGGTACCGAGTCGACGGCATACAACGATTGATCGGGGTACATGGTTTCAGAGGTGTTAGCATCGGCGGCAACCTGCCAGCCGGACAGATAGATAGCCTGCACGCCGGCTTTTACTTGCTGAACTGCCTGGCCACCGGTCAATGCACCCATCGCGTTGACGAAGTCTTTATCGGGACGAAAAGCCGGGCGGCCGCCATTGTTGATCAGCTCCCAGAGCTTTTCGGCGCCACGCTTGGCGATAGTATTTTCGCGAATCAGGGAGCCTCGCAAACGCACCACGTCTTCTGCACTATAAGTACGCGCCACGTTCTTCCAGCGTGAATTTTCCGCCCAGTCGGCTTTGATGCGAGCGATTTCGGCATTGCGGTTATAGTCACCGGTAGACATGATTGAATCTCCTAAATTGAGTAACGAGGCACGATGAGGCTGTGCGCTTATGATAGATGTCGTTCCATAATTAGCCGCATTTATTATTCTTATTATTTGAATTCTCTCTGTGAATGTTCAACTGCATATTTTGGCGGCTAACCCTACTAATAGCATTAATCCTGTTAATGCCGACTATACAAAGCATAAATATAATGCATGAACTGATGACGGTTAGAATAGCTGAGGGGTACGCTAGCATCGTTAAGCGTAGAACATCACCAGAGGAGTAGCGCAAATGCTCGAGCGAATTACGCGGAACGGTTTACAGATAGCCGCGGTGTTACACAACTTCGTGGAAGCCGAAGTGCTACCGGGTACCGGCATTGATGCGACCAAATTCTGGGCTGGCTTTGCCCAATTGGTCGAGGATCTGGCACCGCGTAATCGCGAGCTGTTGGCGGAGCGCGATCGCCTGCAGAGCCGTATCGACGCCTGGCATCGCCAAAACGCCGGCTCAACATTCGACCTTCCCACCTATAAAAGCTTCCTGCAGGAGATCGGTTATTTATTGCCGGAGGGGCCGGACTTCCAGGTCACCACCGCGAATGTCGATCCCGAGATTGCGCAATTGGCCGGCCCGCAACTGGTGGTGCCAGTGATGAATGCGCGTTACGCACTGAATGCAGCCAACGCGCGCTGGGGCAGCTTGTACGATGCGCTGTATGGCACGGATGTTATCGCCGACAGCGAGGGTGCCGAAAAGGGCAGTGCATACAATCCAGTGCGGGGCGCCAAGGTTATCGCTTACGCCAAAGAATTTTTAAATCAGAGTGCGCCGCTGATCGGTGCCGGCTACGAAGAGATCACCGAATACCGCATTGAAAACCAGCAGTTGGTTTTAAAAGCCTGGGGCGATAAACGTACTGCGCTGCAACAGCCACAGCAATTTGTCGGTTACCGCGGCGAACCCACTGCGCCCACTGCCATTTTGCTGCAGCGACACGGCCTCCATATTGAAGTTCAAATCGATCGCGAGCATCCGATCGGCAAAACCGATCCCGCAGGT
>DATIED010000392.1:0-2321 GCA_035455965.1 Spongiibacteraceae bacterium | reverse complement strand
TCTATTCCCCGACCATGCACGCCAGGTGGGGTCCGCGGCCGTCGTGCCGTTAACGTACGGTTATCCGCTCGGCGTATTGGCCATCGCCAGCACCGACGCTCATTATTTTCGCTCCAGCATGGGCACCTTATTCTTAGGCTATATCGCCGAAGTACTGAATCGCCTGCTGCCCAAATTATTAAAGCAATCGTTCTAACTATGGGAGGCGGCGCATGAACGATGCCGCGCTCGCTCAGCTCTGCGAACAATTCTTAAACGATCTCGGCGATATTCGTCGCCTATCGCCGCGCACTGTCGCCAGCTACCGACACGACTTGAGCAGTTTCTGTGCATTCTGCAGCGAGCGCGATATAAAATCCGCCGCGGTCGTTGCGAACGCCGATATTCGTTTGTGGGTCGCACATTTGCGCCATCGCTTAAATGGCCGTAGCGTACAGCGCGCACTGTCGGCGCTGCGTAGTTTTTATAAATATTTACAGCGCGAGCATCTCGTTGCACATAATCCGGTTACCGGTATCAGCGCGCCGAAAAGTCCGCGCCGCCTGCCCAAGACATTGGATATCGATCAAACTCAACAGCTGCTGCAAAGCCCCGTCGAAAACGATTTCTTAGCACTGCGCGATCAGGCCATGATGGAATTATTTTATTCGTCCGGCCTGCGCTTGAGCGAACTGATTGCGCTCGATGTGAATATCATCGACTTCGACCAGGGCCAAGTGATAGTGGCGGGCAAAGGCAATAAAACACGCATAGTGCCGGTGGGGAGCATCGCGCTACGCGCTATCGCTGCATGGTTAGCGGTGCGCGCGCAGGGTGCCCCCAGCGACGATGCCTTATTCATCAGTCAGCGCGGTCGACGCATCAGCCCCCGTAGCGTGCAATTGCGCGTCGCCCAACAATCGTTGCAGCGTGGTGTCGCCCAGCATGTGCATCCACACATGTTGCGCCACTCGTTCGCCACTCACCTGCTCGAATCCAGCGGCGAACTGCGCTCGGTGCAGGAATTATTGGGGCACGCCAATCTTTCCACGACGCAGGTCTATACGCATTTGGACTTCCAGCATCTTTCCAAAATTTACGATTCGGCGCATCCGCGCGCTACGCGTAAAACGGCGGTTCCTACCGCCATGCCACCCGATGATGGCAACGAACCGTGAGCCGTTCTCGTGGATAGCAAACTGCCGATCAAACTACTGACATTCGATCTCGACGATACACTGTGGGAATTTGCACCGGTGCTATGGCGCGCCGAAGAAACGACCTATGCATGGCTCGAGCAGCACGCGCCACTATTGACCGCGCGCTTCTCATTGACCGCACTGCGCGAGCTACGCCTGCAAATCGCCCGCGAACAGCCGGAACTCGCGCATCGGGTCACCGAGTTACGCATCGCTGGACTGCGCAGGGCATTGCAGCAAGTCGAAATTGCCACCGCCGATATCGAGGCCCTGGCGCAGGCGGCGTTCGAGATATTCCTTGAGGCCCGCCATCGGGTCGAGCTGTTCGATGCAGCGGAGGAAGTGCTCGATCAACTCAGCCGCGAGTACATTTTGGCAGCGATAACCAACGGCAATGTGCAAATAAAGAAGTTGGGCCTCGATAGATTTTTTGCGTTGGCGATCAATGCCGAGCAATTACCGCGCGCCAAACCACACCCCGAACCCTTTCTGGCGGCCCTGCAGCAAATTGGGTGCGCGCCTGCGCAGTGCATACATATCGGCGACGATATAGAGAACGATATTCGCGGCGCGCAACGCGTCGGCCTGCACACCGTCTGGATGAACCCCGCCCGGCAACTCTGGCCCGGCGGCGAGCCGCCGAGTCAAGAAATTCAGGACCTGCTGCAGTTGCCCGCAGCAATCGACAAAATTACCAAGCGTGTGTAACCGAAGATAACGCCGGATGGGCGGCGGCTGTGGGGAGCGTTACCCGCTGGCCAAGTCCGCTGCCACTAGCTAGATGGGTCTGCTGCCCTAGATGGGTCTACTACCATAGTCGCTATCGGGTTTACGCGGCGGGTCAGCGGTAACATTTGGCTCGATCTGGGCGATCTTGCCGCCGCGCGCCAAAAACGCCTCGATCTCACTGGCCATTTCCTCGCGCAACTTTTGCCGCGATGCTACCGTGCGCTCATCCGGTGAATCCTCGCCGGCTCCAGCAGCGCTGCCGCCGCCTCCCGCTGGTGCGCTAGCCTCCACATCGGTATCGCCATCGACATCCTCTTCAACGTCAGCCTCGGCCTCGCCTTCAATTTCGTCGATTTCTTCTTCGTGATCGTCAAACTTGCCCATCGCTTCAACCCCTGTAATGCTAATGCCCTA
>DATIED010000391.1:0-2745 GCA_035455965.1 Spongiibacteraceae bacterium | reverse complement strand
ACTTGTCGCGCTCGTAGCGTGCCTCGATACCCTTGAAGTCAAAACGCGTCTCCACCACTCTGGTGGATTGATCGACGGCGTTGGTGAATTGGTGTAAATCCACTTCGGAAACGATATCGAAGGACGGCATAACTTTTTCTCCAAGGCAAGAACCTGGCTCTCCAGGCAAGAACAAGGTGGTGTGTTAACGGCGGCGATATTACCATTGCCGCCTGTCCCTTCAAACCGATAATCAGGAGAGCCGGCGTGGCGCTGCCGCAAGCGTGGATAACCGAGCAATGGCGCAGCGATCGCTGGCGGGCCGCACCGTGGGATATCGTCGGCGCCGGCTCGATCGGCTGCCTGTTCGCCGCCTATTTGCGGCGCGCCGGTGTCGACGCGCAACTGCTGCTGCGCGATGCGGCCAGCCTCGCGCTGTGGCAGCGCAATGCGGGCATCGGCCTGCAACGCATCGGTCGCGAAGAAATCGTCACAGTGCCCGCCTTCGCCGCCGAACAGCTATCGACACCGATACGGAAGTTGCTGGTATGCACGAAGGCCCATCATACACACGCGGCCATCGCCGCCCTGCAGGCGACAATCGAGCCGGATGCACTGATCATATTGCTGCAAAACGGTATGGGCGTGTACGAACAGATTAGCGAGCTACTGCCGACGGCGACGATTCTGCACGGCCTCAGCACCGAGGGCGCCTATCAGACCGAGCGTTTCCATATCGTCCATGCCGGGCACGGCGAAACGGTTATCGGCGCGCGGCTGGCCGAGCAACAACCGTGGGCCGAGGCAGCGAGCGCGGAGCTGAGCTGCGAGCTGCCGATCGTTGCGGTCGATAATATCGGCGCGCGGCTGTGGCAAAAATTAGCGGTGAATAGCGTGATCAATCCGCTCACCGCATTGCACGGCTGTCGCAATGGCGAGCTATTACAATTGCCCGATATCGATCTGCTATTGCCCGCGCTGTGTGCCGAAGTATGCGCGGTTGCCAATGCCGATGGGCAGATATTGAATTTCCAGGAACTGGTCGAAAACGTGCGCCGCGTCTGCGCTATCACTGCGCACAATCGCTCGTCGATGCTGCAGGATATTTCGCAGCGACGCCGCAGCGAAATCGATTTTATTAATGGCTATGTTTTACGGCGCGCGGCGCAACACGGCATAAGTTGCCCGCAACAACGCACATTGTTCGATCGACTTAAAGCATTGGAGCAAACGCTTGGCTGCCGCTAAAACAATGATGCATCGACTCTACCGCAACTCTCTATCCAGAATGCAGCGGGCTTCAACACAATGAGCGAACAGCCTTTCAACGACGAGCAGCGCGCCGCGGTTTATCGCGCCATCGCCGAACGCCGCGATATGCGGCATTTTCTCGCTACGCCGATCGAGCCCGAGCTGCTGCAACGCTTGTTACAGGCAGCGCACCATGCGCCGAGCGTCGGACTGATGCAACCGTGGCGCTTTATCCGCATCAGCGATCGCGAATTGCGCCGGCGCATTCACGCCATTGTCGATACCGAGCGCCGCGCTACGGCCGCAGCGTTGGGCGAACGCGAGCAGGAGTTTATGCGGCTCAAGGTCGAGGGTATTCTCGAGTGCGGCGAATTATTGGTGGTTGCGCTGATGGATCGTCGCGAACAACATATTTTCGGACGGCGCACGCTGCCGCAAATGGATCTCGCATCAGTCGCCTGCGCCATCCAGAATTTATGGCTCGCCGCTTACGCGGAAGGTCTCGGCATGGGCTGGGTCTCGCTGTTCGAACCGGAGCAGTTAAAACAATTGCTGCAGATGCCCGCCGATAGCGAACCGGTGGCGATACTCTGCCTCGGTCACGTCGAAACGTTTTATCCGGCGCCGATGTTACAATTGCAGAACTGGGCGCAGCCGGTGACGCTCGCCGATCTCGTCATGGAAAATGGTTGGACGGCAGAGCCATCCGCAGCGACTACGGCAACGACACCTAAAAATCAATGACCAAAACTTTAATGATTCAAGGCACGACCTCAGACGCCGGCAAAAGCACGCTGGTCACTGGATTATGCCGGGTACTCGCGCGGCGCGGCATTAAAGTCGCACCGTTTAAACCGCAGAATATGGCGCTGAACAGCGCAGTCACGATCGATGGCGGCGAGATCGGTCGCGCGCAAGCCGTGCAGGCAGAAGCTTGCGGCCTCGAACCGCATACCGATATGAATCCGGTGCTGCTCAAACCGAACAGCGATACCGGTGCGCAAGTCATTATTCACGGCAAAGCGATCGGTGCGATGCGCGCACGCGAGTATCACGAATATAAAACGCAGGCGATGCAGGCCGTGCTCGAATCGCATCGCCGCTTATGCGCGCAATACGATGTAATTATCGTCGAAGGCGCCGGCAGCCCGGCGGAAATTAATTTGCGCGATCGCGATATCGCCAACATGGGTTTTGCCGAAGCGGTGGATTGCCCGGTGTTATTGATTGCCGACATCGATCGCGGCGGCGTGTTCGCGCATCTGGTCGGCACGCTGCAACTACTCTCGGCCAGCGAGCAGCAACGCACCAAAGGTTTTATCATCAATCGTTTTCGCGGCGATATCGGCTTGTTACAACCGGGTCTCGATTGGCTGCAGGAATACACTGCAAAACCAGTGGTCGGCGTATTGCCTTATCTCACCGAATGGCATCTTGAAGCCGAGGATGCCGTTGCCACCCAGCAACCGCAGCAACTTTCCAGCGCACGCCAACTGAAAGTCGTAGTGCCGGCGT
>DATIED010000390.1:0-2735 GCA_035455965.1 Spongiibacteraceae bacterium | reverse complement strand
TAACGGATGTTGCAACACCGCTGCCGCCACTCGCCCAATTTTCGATGTAGCTGATCATTTGCACGCGACATGCAGCGGGTGAATCCTCCCAGCAATGGTGGCCGCCATATACTTTCTGCACAATTGCGGACGCCGCCGGATTTTCCAGGTTCACCAATGTCAACGCCGCGTTGTATGCAGCGTTGACATCGTTGCGATCGACAAATGCCGTTTTACCTTGCCCGCCGCGCGTATGACAAGTGCCGCAGCGGTTATCGCCGACTAAATTATTATAAAAGGCCGTTTGAAAGCGCTGCACGTCCGCATTGGCCGGTGCCGGCCCGCTGTACACGAAGGTATTGCCACCCGGTGCGGTTGGCGGCGCCGGATGAGAATTGTTGCCGCCACCGCTGCCACCGCTACACGCGCTCAACAACCACGCGCCCGCCATCAGCAATAACACGCCGACAGCGCGGCCAGCAGCAGAGTTTTTCGCATATGGCTTCATGACTTTCTGCATTCCTTAAAGGCTGGCGCGGCTCTTCCAACAACGCGCATCCGCGGCGCCGCAGCGCTTAATTTTAAAATCGCTAACTCCGAATTTAATTTCCGGAGCAATAAACAGCCGCCTCGGCGAAGGTGTGCTTCAAGTCATAACCGACCTTGAAATTATTCAACATCGTGGTGAAGGCACTTTGATCGCTGCTGGCAGGATCGCGCAGGCACACGGCTTGAAAAACTTTTTTGACACTGCAGACGGCGAACGCTTCGCTGTTGGCTAATTCCTGCCCCATCGATTTAGCGCCCGCACCATGGCCGGCGCCGCCGTCCCAACCCAATACGGCGGTGTTGGGACCGGAGCGCCAGTAGTTGTCCCAGCTATCGTCCGGCGTTACAAAACCTTCGGCGAAATGATCGTGGTTGATATCGTATTTCTTTTGCACGATGCCAGCGGTATACACCAGTTGGCCGGCGTCCTTGTCGGTATCGGTATCGCCGGTGTAATGAAAATCGTAATAGGCGAACGCCTGCGCCATCGGGTCCATACCACTGTGGCAGCCAGCGCAGGTATTCATAAAAATGCGACTATCGCCGCCGGGACTGCGCGGCACATCGCGGCGAATACGATCGGTGGGACGGGTGATGTCCTGCACCTTTTCCATATCCTGGCAGAGATGATTTTTCATCGTGAAGCGAAACATCGCGCGATTGGTGCCATCGATGAAGAAAGCGCGCGCCGCGGCGCGCGTAGTCATAACGCCGGCAGTCGCATTCGACGGAATTCCGGTATAACTCGTCTGACTGAACGGGCCCTTAAGAGTGAGGGCACTACCCATATTCGCGCCGGAATTTTCCAGATCGATATAGTGCTGATTGCTATTCGGTGCGTAGGGCGTAATGGTAGCGGTGCCACCCGAGGGCGTCGCGACGCTGCTGTTGCCCACATAAATTACATCGCCCGACAGCACCTGGCGATAATCGGTACCATCGCGAACAATACCGATAATCGTCGCCGCATAATCGTTCAACGGCGCAAATTTATTGCCATCGCGGTTAGTCCACGGCGTTGCCCAATTTTTGAGTTTGACGTTATAGAAACCAGGATTGTTCGGATTATCTATCGCAGCATAGGCAGCGCCGATGGGATCGCTGCTATTCAGCTTGCTCTGCATGGTCGCCAGCACACTATCGCTCGACTGCAGCGCTACGCCGGTCAATCGATCGTTGATGCGCTTGGCTTTTTCCAGCGAGCCAGCCGCGGCCGGCAATGCAGTCAAGAAAAAAGCGACGGTTAGTACTAAAGCGACAGGTAGCGCACACGACCAACAGTGGATCGCTGAACTCGATTTGTATCCGTCCATTTGTGCAGTTTCCAACGGGCCAGGAATATTTTTCGCCAATGTTTAGTTCGCGTGCGGGCTGCGCATTGACTGATGACTCCGCAGCGATCGCCACTCACTTAATTACCGAGTTCGCCATGGCACTCGATCGGCTTGGGCACAATTGTAGTTGGTGGCTTATCGATAAATGGTGAAACTCCCCACAGATTCGTCAGAAACTTTTGTCGATATCATTAGTTAGCGAATTAAGCTGTTTATACTGCTATCTGGAAAAATTCTGCAACGCATGTTTAGCCATTTGCGAAACAGCTGCCATTTTTACCGGGGAGCAATTCACAGTGATTCGAAAGTCGGCGCCAACGCAGCGCGCGAATTGCACGACAGCACCTCGCGAGACTGCACTCTGCGCAACATTTCGAGCGCTGCTGCTCGGTGCGACATTCTCGCTATTGAGCGGCTGCGGTGGTGGTAGTGGCAGTGGCGGCATCGCAGGCAATAATCAAAGCGCCGACCCTGGCACCGTTGAATATCCGATCGCTTATGTGCGGCGGCCGGTGCCCACGCAACCAGTGCCGCAGAACCAGCAAAATAATTTGCAGGACCCGTTCGCCTTTCACGCCGGCGGCCGCCTGCTGGTGCGCAGCCGCGCCGATGGCGATGCGCCGGAGCAAAACATCGCCGATCAACTATTTCCCGGGCAGACCGAGTTATACGACGTAAAAGATTTAACGGTAGCGCCGGACGGTAAGTCGCTCGCGTTCGCACTGCATGCACCGATGCTGAAAAATGTCGAGCCGATCGATCAACCGAGCTGGGATATCTACGTTTACAATTTCGCCACCCAACAAATCAAAGCGGTTATCACCAGTAAAAACCGCGCCGAGGGCAACGACGTCGCACCGCAATTTCTCGATG
>DATIED010000389.1:0-7736 GCA_035455965.1 Spongiibacteraceae bacterium | reverse complement strand
TGTACGCGGGCATGCGGTACTCCTGTTGCGAAGGCATTAAATCAATTTTGCAAAAATATTAGCCCGTTGGTCGGTAGACACTAGGCCATCAGCTTCCGAAAGGCTTACCTTGGGCTGAATAATTAATACAGGCGACAAAAGTCTTGAGCGATCGGTGCGCCAGCGAGCTAAAGGGCCACTTATTATCCGCAAATGCTGGCGCTTCATTCGAGCAGTGTCATGAACGAACTCTAACAAGCGCCATGGTCGCCACGCGCGACGACCCGCTCAATAAGTAGCGCGATTTAAATCGACTTCAACGTACCTTTCGGCAAAACGGCGTGCACCGATACTTTTTGGAATTTGAGTTCGACATTGTCGGCAACTTGCAGCACCAGATAATCTTCTTCGACCTTTAAGACCTTGCCGAGGATACCGCTGGTGGTAACCACTTCGTCGCCCTTCGCCAGAGCTGCGACCATATCCGTATGTTCTTTTTGACGCTTGCGCTGGGGACGAATCGCCAGAAAATAAAAAACGACAAATAAGCCGCCCAAAAACACCATCTGAAATATCGCGCTGGTCGGCGACGCGGCTTGTCCTGCAGTTTGAGCGTAAGCTTCGGGGATCAGAAAACTCATTGAAATATCCTAAAACGTGACTGAGATGCGGCCGATACCTCTCGGCCGGCGGCTACTGTAACCGGTTTATGACAGCGTCGCAAACGACCGCCGACAGGCCCAGAGCGGTGCATTTTCAACCTTCCCTGCACAGCATTACAGCAGCCCGGCGCCCAGGCAACGGCGGTATTTGCGTGTTTTGTCGCGATTTTAGTCTGCCCGAATAAATCCCCGCTACTGGCACGATCTCTGCTCATCTCATAGGCAGGATAGATGGGCGCACTCGCCAAATTTCTTCAAGCAGGACTCAGCAGGTGTTTCGATGAAAACCGCATTGTTCGTTGCTTTGTTCTTTCTACTGCAGATATCCGCAGGCGCAGCGAATCGGGCGCAGCCTCCGAGCGACGCTAACGCTAACGCTAACGCCAATGTCAGTGCTAGCGCTAGCGCCTCAACCACAACCACAACCACAACCACGGCAAGTTGGACCACCGTACACGGCCATCGCTTGTATTACCAAAGCAGCGGCAGCGGTCGGCCACTATTGCTGCTGCACGGCGGCGGCGCTTCCATCGAGGAATCGTTCGCCAGGCAGCTCGACAATTTCGCCGCCACGCACAGAGTGATTGCACCGGAACAAGTTGGCCAGGGCCATTCGCCGGATGTTGCCGGCCCGCTCTCGTACCGCGCGATGATGGAAGACACCGCTGCGTTGCTGCGGCAATTACACCTGACCAACGTCGATGTGGTCGGTTGGAGCGATGGCGGTATTCTCGCGCTGATGCTCGCCGCGTATCACCCCGAATTAGTCGGCCGCGCGGTTATCAGCGGCGCCAATATCGCTCCAGCCGGTCTGCTCGAGGCGGACCTGACACAAATGCGCAGCGCCGAACAAAGTGCTCCGGCCATCGCAGCCTCCACCATGGCCGATAAATTGCGCCGTCTCTGGTTATATTCGCCGACCGTCGACGAACTCAACCCACGGCTGCTGAGTCACATTCACAAGCCGGTATTAGTGCTGGCCGGCGATCGCGATGTAATCAAGCTCGATCACACTCTCGCCATCTATCGCGCGCTGCCCGAAGCGAAACTATCGATCCTGTCGAATACCGGTCACGCCACTTTTGCGGAAAAACCGGACATAGTGAATCCGCTGATTTTGACATTCCTGGCGCAGAGGTGAAGGGACAGTTGTTAATTGTTAGTTAAAAGCGTATTCGATGGCGGCGAGCGTGACAGCTCGACGACCGAATGCTCTTTTCAAAACACTGGAAGCAAGAGCGTTTATATCTCTTGCTACCAGAGAGCGATAACATCGAAAGAAGCCAACTGGAAAGCGCCGCCGATGTCGACCCGTACAAAGAAGTTTTGAAAAGAGTATCGGTCGGCGGGCTTAGTACCAGTTGGGCTGGGAAAGTGTTAATTAGAAATCCAACTCCGGACGATTGCGGAAGTGCTCTAATGCCTCGGCGTTGGCCAATGCTTCGATATTAGCCACCGGCTCGCCATGCACGATATTCGCGACGGCCAACTCGACGATTTTGCCGCTGCGCGTGCGCGGAATATCGGCGACTGCGAGAATTTTTGCCGGTACATGACGCGGCGTCGCGTTGTCGCGAATAACGCGTCGAATCGATTCGCGCAGCGCATCGTCCAAAACTGCTCCCGCGCGCAACGACACAAACAGCACCACGCGCACATCCTGCTGCCAGCGCTGACCGATACACAACGCTTCGAGCACCTCCGGGATTTTTTCGACCTGCCGGTAAATTTCCGCGGTACCGATGCGCACGCCGCCTGGATTTAAAGTTGCATCCGAGCGACCGTGAATAATAAAACCGCCGTGCGGCGTTTTTTCGGCAAAATCGCCGTGCGCCCACACGCCGGGGAAGCGCGAAAAATATGCGGCGTTAAACCGGCTGCGATCGGCATCGTTCCAGAACCCAAGCGGGCAACTCGGAAACGGCTGCCGGCAGATCAGCTCGCCCTTACCGCGCTCGATCGATACGCCATTTTCATCGACGACATCCACCGCCATACCGAGCCCCGCGCATTGCAGCTCGCCCTCCCACACCGGCAACACCGGGCTACCGGCGATAAAACACGAAACGATATCCGTGCCGCCCGAAATCGACGATAGGCAGACGTCTTGTTTAAACTCGCGGTACACATAGCGATAACTTTCCGGCGATAACGGCGAACCGGTCGATAAAATAGTTTGCAGCGAATCCAAACGATGCGTTTTGTGCGGACTGACAGCCGCTTTCTCAAGCGCCGCCAGATAGCGCGCACTGGTACCGAACACGCTGATTTTTTCGCGTTCGATCAGATCGAGCAATACCGTGGGCGTCGGATGAAACGGCGAGCCATCGAATAACACTACCGTGCAGCCGCTGGCCAAACCCGACGCCAGCCAATTCCACATCATCCATCCGCAAGTGGTGAAATAAAAAAATACCGAAGCCGCGCCGATATCGGTGTGCAAACGATGCTCTTTTAAATGCTGCAACAAAGTACCGCCGGCGCCATGCACGATGCATTTGGGTTTGCCGGTGGTGCCAGATGAATACAAAATGTATAGCGGATGCGCGAATGGCAGCTGCTCGAACACAATCTCGGTGGCATCGTCAGCGACAAAATCCGCAAACGACAACACCGGCCACGCCGCGAGTGGCGCCAGATTATCCGTGCCTGGCAACAGCGGCACGATGACCAACTGCAGCACTGTCGGCAAACCCGCCGCGACCTCCAACAGCTTGGCGCGCACATCGAGCGTTTTGCCGCCGTAATAATAACCGTCGCAAGCGATGAAAACCTTCGGCTCGATCTGGCCGAAGCGATCGAGCACGCCGCTGGCGCCAAAATCCGGCGAGCACGACGACCACACCGCGCCGATACTGGCAGTGGCCAACATCGCGATCATCGCCTCGGGAATATTCGGCAACATACCGGCGACGCGATCGCCCGCCACCACGCCCAGGCGACGCAGCGACGCGGCGCACGCGGCTACCTGCCGATACAACTGCGCATAGCTGAGCTCGCGGCGCGCGCCGGTTTCGAGATACGCGATTAATGCGGGATGGTCATCGCGGCGGCGCAGTAAATTCTCGGCAAAGTTCAGCCGCGCGCCGTCGAACCACGCGGCATCGAAAAAACGCGCAGCGGGCCGGTACACCGCGTCGGCCGTGCGGCTGCAGCGCACCTCACCGAACGACCAGACCGCCTGCCAAAACTCCGCCGGATTGTCGATCGACCAGCGCTGCAGAGCAGCATAATCTGCAAATTGCACGGCGAATCGTTGCTGTAATTGCTGCTGAAAATCCGTCAGCGCAGAGCCGGCGATGCGCGCAGGCGACGGCGACCAGAGTGGCGGCTCCCCCGATGAAACTTCAGGCGATGCAGCCGGCACTGAAGTTGTCGACGAAGCAGATGGTATTGACGGCGCTGTCACTGCGCGATTCTCCGAAAGATCGAGGGGCTGAGCAATAATTTAACATGCGGCCGCACTGCTGCGGCCATGACAAATATTTCACTTGCCTCGCTGCGGGCAGCTGCCATAAAGTGCGCAAAGCTCTTTCGGTGTACACCGCTTGCGCAGAGAAAAGCAGTTTAAAACAATAGCTTCATATCGATAACTTCAGTATCGATAGCTTTACGAGACAGCCGATAGTTTCACAAGGCGACAGTTTCACAAGGCAACCGTTTCGCAAGGCAATAGTTTCAAAGGCAACAGCTTCACAAGACAGCTACCAATCTTCGTATTTAAAAAAACCTAGAGGACCAACGACATGGCATTCAATATCGAATCGAAAGTAGGCGATCTGCTGGCCAACGATCAAGCTAAAGCAATCCTGGACAAACACATGGAAGGCTTTTCCACCAACCCGCAAATCGGCATGGCAAAAGGCTTCACTTTGAAAATGGTAGCGGGCTTTTCCGGCGGCAAAATCACTCCGGACATGCTGGCTGCGGTCGACGCGGATCTCGCCAAGCTGTAATTAAAAACGCCCGCTTCGCGAAGCGGGCGTTTTAGTTGTTGGGATTGCGTTAACCAACAACTAACTAAAACGGGTGGCCAAGGCCACCCGTTTTAGTTGTGTACCCCACCATCGATTTTAACTATTTCACCGGTCATATGCGCACCATCCGCCGAGCCCAGCATGGCGATTACCGCTGCGACATTTTCCGGCTGCCCGAATGCACCATCGACGCGCGCCAAATGCCCGAACAGATCCAGATCGTAGTTATTCATTTCGGTGGCTTGCTGCATTACCAGCGGTGTCAATATGCCGCCCGGTGCGACCGCGTTAACACGCACGCCCTGCTTTAAATATTCCCAGGCCAGAGTGCGAGTCATGGCGAATATGCCGCCTTTGCTCGCCGCGTAAGCGACCATGTACGGATGCCCGAATTGCGCCGAAGTGGAAGCGGCGTTGACGATGTTGCCGCGAGTTTTCAGCAGGTGCGGCAGCGCTTCGCGGCAAAATAAAAAGGTGCCGACCAGATTGATGGTGAGCAAAGTCTGAAACAAATCGAGCGTCGTTTCGGTGGCGGGACAGGAGCGCAACACGCCGGCCATATTGACCAGAACATCGAGTCGTCCTTCCTCGCTCACAACCTGCTCGACAATGCGTTTGACAGTCGCTTCGTCGCCGACCGAACCGGTCAGGTAGCGCGCCTTGCCGCCGCCCGCTGCAGTGGCCTGCGCTTTTTCAACGGTGGCCTGCAGACCGGTTTCATTGGTATCGACGCCGATGACATTGCCGCCCTCGGCGACCAAACGTATCACCGTCGCCTGACCGATGCCCGATGCCGCACCGGTAACGATAACGACTTTATCCAAATAACGTATTAGCTGAGACATTCTAAAAACTCCAACATTTTTATATTGAATACTATTTAAACCAAGATTCGTTCATCCTGTACTGCAACTTATTCATCCTATAATTTGAGTTTATTCACCAGCGTGAATAATAAATCGTGCATGCGCGTATACGGCGGATAAAACAAATCCGGTTTGCCGAACTTGGGATAGGTAAACACCGGCCGCAACTTACTGAACTCGACGAAACCTTCGTAGCCGTGATAATGCCCCATACCGCTGGGGCCAACGCCGCCGAACGGCATATCGTGTTGAATAGCGTGAAACACGCAATGATTGATAGTGACGCCGCCCGACAGCGTGTTGTAGAGCACCTTCTCCTGCACGGCGGCCATGTTGCTGAATAAATACAAACCCAACGGCCGGTCGCGGCGATTGATGAAATCGATCGTTTCATCCAGATTGCGATAGGCTTTGATCGGCAGCAGCGGCCCGAATATCTCCTCCTGCATGACGCGCATATCGTCGCTCACATTCAACAATAAATGCGGCGGAAATTTGCGCAGCTCATCGTTGAAGTCGCCGTCGACCAATTTTATCGCACGTGCGCCCTTGGCCACCGCATCGTCCAGCGTCTCGCGCAAACGGCGGTAGGAGCGCTCGTCGATCACCGAGGTGTAGTCGGTGCCGTTGATATCCGCATAGCGCGCGCCGACCAGCGCCCGCGAGCTTTCGACAAACGCATCAATTTTCAACTCGGGCACAAACACATAATCCGGCGCCACGCAGGTCTGCCCGGCATTGATAAACTTGGTATACAGCAGCCGCGCAGCCGCCTCCTTTAAATCGTAATCGTCGCCAATAATGGCCGGGCTTTTACCGCCCAACTCCAGCGTGACCGGACATAAATTCTCGGCCGCGCTTTGCATTACCGTGCGACCGGTATCGGCGGAGCCGGTAAAAATCAAATGATCGAACGGCAGCGCGGCAAAATCGTTGCCTTTGACATTCGGCACGATAGTAATCAGATCCTGCGCGAACGTTTTACTGAATAAATCGTGCAGCAGCGCGCATAAATTTCTGGAGTTGGCCGCCATTTTAATCATGCAGCGATTGCCGGCCGCCAACGCGCTGGTGAGCGGGCCACCGAGCAAAAACACCGGATAATTCCACGGTACGATAATGCCGACGATGCCCTTCGGCTGCGGCACCAAACGATTTTTGCCGCTGGCGAATAAAATCGAGACATGGCGGCGCTGCGGTTTCATCCAGCGCTTGAGATTGCGCCGCGTATCGCGAATGCCGGAGAGCACGCCGAAAATTTCCAGCAGCTTGGTTTCCACGGCGCTGCGATGGCCGAAATCTTTGGCGATGGCGGCGGCGATGGCGTCAGTGTTGTCAGTGAATAATGCCTCGAGCTTATCGAGGTTGGCGATGCGCTCGGCATAATCGATAAATGGCTGCCGTAAATAAGCTTCGCGCTGCGCCAGAAAGATCGATTGCGCTTCCGAATGCGGTTCGGTAAAGCCGCGCAGCTGTGCCGTTTGAGCCATCGTCAATTCTCTCCACTATGTAACCGTTAGGTATCTATCGCTCTCAGAGCCTGTGCAATAGCACAGGCAGGCGCGATTGTACTGCATTGCGAGCGCCGGGGGAGCCTCGTCAACTCGATCCGCGCAAGACTCGCCCCCCCTATTTATAGGGGAGGTGCCCCGCAGGGGCGGAGGGGTCCGGTCGCAGCACAACGCTAAATCCGTGCGAAGTTCCCTACCCCTCTGTCACTGCGTGACATCTCCCCTCGGCTTTGACTCCTGTGTCGCTCTACCTCCTGCATCCATGCAGTCGTATTGCATAGGGGCGACAAGTCAAAGCGATTAAGATTCCTCGGCGCATTGCGCGGCAATGTATTACTCGCTACGCAGGGTTTCCAGGAAGCGCAGTAAATGCGTATTCACATCCGCCGGACGCTCCATTTGCACCAGATGGCCGGCGGCGGGAATCATCGCCACCTCGCGCAGATCGGGAAATTGCGCCCGCATCAGCGAAATGGGGTCGTCGCCGTGGAAGGCCTCGAGATCGATATCGTGCTCACTGCCGATAAAAAAGGCCGGCACCGCGCTCTGCACGCCCTCGAACGGTTTACGCTGCGCCCATTTTATGTCCATCGAGCGATAGTAATTGAGACCGCCGGTAAAGCCGCAGCGACTGTACTCGGAGACAAAATACTCCATCTCCATATCGCTCAACCACGGCCACGGCAACGGTGGCGGGTTTGGCAATGCATCGAGATAAGTCATGCCCGGGGGATTGCGGAA
>DATIED010000388.1:0-2446 GCA_035455965.1 Spongiibacteraceae bacterium | reverse complement strand
GGTCAATATTGCAGGTTAGTGACAGTGCCGCGACACCGACTTTATTTTTAAAAGCAGATATCGAAACGTTTAAAGCCAGACGCCGAATTTTTTATGCCGGCCCGCAGCGAACAGCCGGCGTCGCGATCGATATACTTCGAGTGTTAATAGATCTCGGGCACCATGATTTCCTGCGGCACCGGTTGGCGCGCGTAGTCCTCATGGTGCTCGCGTCCGGGCAGCGCAATCGGCGGATGTTCGACCTCCTCGTACGGCATCTGACCGAGCAGGTGGTGGATACAATTGAGCCGCGCCTTCTTTTTATCGTCTGCCTGTACTATCCACCACGGTGCTTCGGCGATATGCGTGCGTTCCAGCATGACCTCTTTGGCGCGCGTATAAGCTTCCCAGCGGCGGCGCGACTCCAGATCCATCGGGCTGAGCTTCCATTGCTTGAGCGGATCGTGGATACGGCCGAGAAAACGCAGATGTTGTTCGTCGTCGGAAATTGAAAACCAATATTTGATCACTTGAATACCGGAGCGCACCAGCATGCGTTCGAACTCCGGTACCGAGCGAAAAAATTCTTCGTATTGCTCGTCGCTGCAAAAGCCCATGACGCGCTCGACGCCGGCGCGGTTGTACCAGCTGCGATCGAATAACACGACTTCGCCGGTCGTCGGCAGATGCGATACATAGCGCTGAAAATACCATTGCGTGCGCTCGCGGTCATTCGGCGCGGGCAATGCCGCGACCCGACAGACGCGCGGATTGAGGCGTTGCGTGATGCGTTTGATGACACCGCCCTTGCCGGCCGCGTCGCGGCCCTCGAATAAAATAACCACCTTGTGACGCGTATTGACTACCCAGTCCTGCAGTTTGACCAGCTCGGCTTGTAAGCGAAACAGTTCGCGGAAATAGCGACGTCGATTTTCCTTATCGCTGTCGCTGTATAGCGCTACCGCGGACGACAAGTCATCGACATTGCGGTCTTCCAGCTCCAGTTCGAGTTCTTCATCGTAACTGTCGCTTAAATCGAGATGGATACGGCGGATCAATTCGGCATCGACGGAATTCAACGCGGGCTCCCCGGAGGAAAAAGCAAATACCTCACTGTAGTGGCGTTGTATGTCGATTCGATGACAGTGCGGTCGGAGCGGGCGGGTATTAAATGTGCCGCATGGAAAATTGGCGCGGCGCTCGGTCGATGGCTTTAATTGCTCTCGACACTCCAGCCGCTGCGGCTGCGTTTCGCTGCGTACATGGCGCGGTCGGCGGCGCTCTTCAAAGCCTCGGCGTCGGCGGCGCTGTCCGGGAAGAGGGCGAAGCCCAGGCTACCGGTGACCTGCATGCTGCCGGCGCTGGTATGAATTGGCAGCTCGATCATGTGCGCAACGCGCTGCGCAAAAACTTCCACCTGTTCGGTGGTGCTGACGGCATCGAAAATCAGCATGAATTCATCGCCGCCCTGGCGGCCTACATAATCCGCTTCGCGCAGGCAGCCGAGCAGGCGCTCGGAAACTACCTGCAAGACTTCGTCGCCGACATCGTGACCGAATTCGTCGTTGATCGGTTTAAAACCGTCGAGATCGAGCAGGCACAACGCGAAACTAGAGCGCGTGATGGTGGCGTTGAAGCGCGCGATGCGCAGCGCCAGCTCGGTATCGAAATCCAGCCGGTTGGCGAGGCCGGTCAATGCATCGGTGTAGGCCAGACGGTTCACTTTTTCATGCTCGGCATCGCGCGCGCGCATCAATGCCGAAGTGGTGAATTCGTAGATAAAAGCCATGCCGCACATCACGACCAGCCCCATCAGATTGACCAGTAATTGATTGAATGGCGCATGCGAAATATCGCTGGTGTTATAGAAATGCAGGCCGCCGACTTCGAACGCGTACAAAATAATGAGGGTCGCCAGCGACGTCAACGCAACGTAAGTGCCCCAGCGTACGCCGCTAAAAAAATATGCCAGCAAGGTCGGTATCGCCATCAGTGCGGTATTCGGCGCCGTTGCAATGCCACCGGAAATACAAATGCCAAAAAAGTTGCCGGTAAACAGCATTAACACCGTCGCGGTGCTGCAATAAAAATAATCGCCGGTGCGGTGCAGCTTGCGCAATAAAAAAATAATGGTGGCGGTAATCGATAGCGTGATCGAAAGGTTGGCTATCTTCGCCAGCAACGGCAGCGTCGCGGTTGCGACCACGATGCAGCTCAGCGCGACGACCACCAGCATCAACAGCAATGCCATGATTAAAATACGCGAGCGATACAGCGTGTCCGCATCGAGACGCAGCAGCGGATGGGTAAAGCGTTCGACGATTCCGGGTTGATGGGGCGGCGCCACTTTAACTTCCGTGGCGAATTGCGTGGCGGTGCGCGCGGCGGACGGATCATTTAGCGCAGCGCCGTTGGCGATCGGCGGCATGTGGCTGTCGGCCGCGGGCAGCGATTGCAGCGGCACGGG
>DATIED010000387.1:0-2772 GCA_035455965.1 Spongiibacteraceae bacterium | reverse complement strand
CTTCATCAAATCCTCGATTTTTTTCTCGACCAGCGCGCGTTGATCCGCCGGCATCGCGTCGAGTTGTTCCTGCGTGATGTTCAGATCGCTCATGACGCTGTAACGCATCTTTTCTGCGGGCGACATCGCCATGTATTGTTGAAATTCGTCGGCGGTGGTTTTGGTAGTGCTCGCCGTCGACTGCGTCAGCGACGTGGGCTGCGCGCCGGTTTGAGCCTGCAGCACATTCTGAAAAACGTCGCCGCTGCCGCCTTTGGTTTTGGCTGCGCTCGCCGCGCCGAGCGCAGCGGTGAGCGGATAAGTTAGCGCGCCCAGGCCGTTTATTAAGCTCATGGTATAGCTCCGTTCAATTGCATATCGATGGCTGATGCGAATAGAGCGTCAGCAAGTTATGCGCCAGCCGGCCGCGATATTAAGAAGTGCCGGGCGACGCGGCCGGCAGCGCAGTTATCGCGATTGCGCTATTCGAGTCGGCGGCAATAACTTGCCTATGTCGGCAAGCGACTGCCGGCCCGGCACGAAGCGAATAACGATGAGACTCAATCATCCGCTGCGGCGCTCGACTAAACTGTTTAATCGGCAATTTAAGCGCGCGCTAAACCGATAGTCACCGTTACCGAGTGCGGCTGAGCGTCATCCACCAATATAAACATCGGCTCCTGGCGCTCTCTGCCATCCAACGACACGTGTATTTCATGCAAGGGCGCCGGCACCTGCAACACCTCGATGCTGTACAGCGTTGCTCGATAGCGATACTGCATAGTAAAGCCGGGCCAATCGCGAGGCAGGCACGGCGCGAAATATAATTTATCCACTTCCAGACGCAGTCCCAGCAGCGATTCGATAATCAAGCGATACATCCAACCGGCCGAGCCGGTGTACCAACTCCAGCCCGCGCGACCGATATGCGGAGCTACCGCGTATACGTCGGCGGAAATCACATAGGGTTCGGCCTTGTAGGCGGTAATCGCCGCTGCCGATGAACCATGCATGACCGGATTGATCATGCGCATTAATTCCCACGCGCGTTCGCTGTCGCGCAGTTCGGCAAACGCCATCGCCGCCCAAATCGCGCCGTGGGTGTATTGGCCGCCGTTTTCGCGCACGCCCGGCACGTAACCTTTGATATAGCCCGGATTCAAGCTGGAATGATCGAACGGTGGATCGAGCAATTGAATCAATGCGGCATCGCGCCGCACCAAACGTTTATAGACCGCATCCATCGCCTGTCGCGAGCGCCCGCGATCGATATCCGGATTATCGACGCCATGAGGGCTGGTGCGCGATAACACCGACCAACTCTGCGAAATCGAATCGATCTGACACTCGTCGTTAGCCGCCGAGCCCAGCGCCGTGCCGTCGTCGAAATAGGCGCGGCGATACCATTCGCCATCCCAGCCCTCCGCCTCGATGTTGCTGCGCAATTGTGTGCTCTGCGTCGCGCAGAAAGCGGCGAATTCAGCGTCGCCGAGCAGGCTCGCCACCTTGGTAAATTGCGTCAACACTTCGCACAGAAAAAACCCCAGCCAAATACTTTCGCCGCGACCGTCGATGCCGACCAGGTTCATGCCGTCGTTCCAATCGCCGGAGCCGATCAGCGGCAGGCCGTGTGTGCCGAAGCGCAGACCGTGGCGAATGGCGCGCACGCAATGCTGGTATAGGCTAGCCGTTTCGGTCGCGCGGCTCGGCAAATCGTAATAGGAGTCGTCGCCTTCGTTGACGGCGCGGCCGCTGAGAAATTGCACGGTTTCGTTTAAGACGCCGGTATCGCCGGTGCTCAATACGTAGCGACAGGTCGCCAGCGGCAGCCATAAATAATCGTCGGAGCAATTTGTGCGCACGCCGCGCCCGCTCGGTGGATGCCACCAATGCTGCACGTCGCCCTCGATAAATTGACGGCTCGCGCATAACAATAAATGTTCGCGCAGACGCCAGGGTTCGGTGTGGATCAACGCCATCGCGTCCTGCAGTTGATCGCGAAAGCCGAACGCGCCGCCGGATTGGTAATAGCCGCTGCGCGCCCATAAACGACACGCGATCACCTGATACATCAGCCAACCGTTGGCCAGCATATTCAACGCCACGTCGGGCGTGTCGATCTGCACGGCGCCCAGCGTATGCTGCCAATAAGTTTCCACCGCAGTCAGTTCCGCGTGCGCAATGGTGGCGCCGCGAAATTTTTGTATCAATGCGCTGACGCTGTTCGCATCGCTGCCGATGCCGAGGCGAAAAATAATCTCGCGCTCTTCGAACGCGGCGAGCTCGAATGGAACTTGCAGTGCCGCACAGGGGTCGAGCGCCGCACCGACCTTGCCGGATAAATGCAGGCGGCGCAGCGCGGCCGGGTTTTGCTGCGTGCCGTTGCGGCCGATAAATTCGCGGCGGTCGCCGCTGAATGTATGCAGTACATCGTCGACATCGAAAAATGCGACGCTGTCCGGAAATTCGGTGCTATAGGGATTGCGCGCGCATAGTGCACCGGTATTCGGGTCGATTTCGGTAATGATGTGTTGCGCGGTTTTTTGTCGCAGATCGCCGAGCACCCATTCCACGTAACCGGTCGCGGACAATTTACGCGGCCGCTCGCTGTCGTTGCGGATTTTCAACACCGAAAATTTAATCGCCGCATCCGCGGCGACAAAAATAGTCAGCTCCGAGGTTATGCCGTTTTCGCTGTACTCGAATACGCTATAGCCAAAGCCGTGACGACAGACATAATTATTCGCGCCGCGCGCCGGCAGCGGTGTCGGCGACCACACCTGGCCACTTTCT
>DATIED010000386.1:0-3352 GCA_035455965.1 Spongiibacteraceae bacterium | reverse complement strand
GCTTGCATCGCATTAGTACTTTTGTCCTACGTTTATCCGCATAACCATTACAGCGAGAGTGACGTTCCCCAATGCAAACAACGATACCAAATTTTGCGATCGCCGCGTTCATCGTTGGTTGCCTGTCGGATTCGCGGATGCCAACGTGAACCCGCGCCGTGTCGATAAACCTGGCCGTTGTTCGATCGTCATTGCACTGGCACTGCATGCGGCTGCGCTGTGGATTTTCGCGCCGCACGCCGCAGCGACGACACCTCAGCCCCTGGCGGGCGATCCGCAGCGGCGGCCCAAAATCTGTCTGGTGCTGTCGGGCGGCGGTGCGCGCGGCGCGGCACATGTCGGCGTGCTCAAAGTGCTGGAAGAGTACCGCGTACCGATCGATTGCATAGTCGGCACCAGTATGGGCTCACTGGTTGGCGCCGCGTATGCAACGGGCATGACGCTGCCGGAAATGGATCAGATCATCGCCAGTATTTCGACTCAACTGCTATTCAGGGAGAAGCCGCCGCGCGAAGAACTGACGATGCGCCGCAAGCAGGATGACAACTCGATTCTATTCACGCCGGAGCTCGGTGTTACCGAGGGCCAGTTGAAAGGCGGCAAGGGATTGGTATCGGGCGTGCAGCTCGAAACCGTGCTGCGCCAGTTGAGTAAGGCAAAAGGTTATTTCAAGTTCGATGAGTTGCCGATTCCCTATCGCGCGGTAGCGACTAATCTGGTCACCGGCAAGGCGGTGGTATTCAGCGAAGGCGAGCTCGCGCAAGTGATGCGCGCCAGTATGGCGGTGCCTGGCGCGGTAGCGCCCGCAGTAATCGACGATATGCTATTGGTGGACGGCATGCTCACCAGCAACCTGCCGGTGCAGACCGCCCGCGCGATGGGCGCCGACATCGTCATTGCGGTCAATGTCGGTACGCCGCTGCTGAAGCGCGAACAGATCACCGGCATTCTCGGCGTCTCCTCGCAGATGCTCAGCATTCTCACCGAGCAGAATGTGCTCGAGTCACTCGCCACACTCACTCCCAACGATGTTCTGATCGACGCCTCCGATATGGGCGATTACACGACCGGCGACTTCGACAGGCTGTCGCAGATTGCCCCGCTCGGCGAGACGGCGGCGCGCCGGATGGCCGACCGGCTCAAAGCCTTGTCGATTCCACCCGAGGAATACGCGGCCATACGCGAGCGGCAGCACGCGCTTACCATGCCCGATAATCCATCGATCGACGAAATCCGCTTCGTGAATTTACATCGGGTAAATCCGATCGCCGCGCAGGCCGTTATGGAGACCAAAGTCGGCGAGCCGGTCGACCAGAAAACGCTCGACGCCGACATGCGGCGCATTTATGGCACCGGCGATTTCGAGCACGTGAACTATCGTTTTCTCGAGGAGCCAGGCCGGCGCGTGCTGGCCGTTGAAGCGGTCGAAAAATCGTGGGGGCCGGACTACCTGCGCTTTGGACTGGGACTATCGAGCGACTTTACCGGCGATGCTTACTTCAATCTGCTAGCCAGTTATCGGCAAACCTGGCTCAACTCACTGGGCGCCGAGTGGCGCAACGATATTCAATTCGGACGCACTTCGCGCATCGCGACCGAGTTCTATCAACCGCTCGAGGCGCGCAATTATTTCTTCATCGCGCCGAATGCGAGTTACGAGCGCCGCTCGAGCGACCTGTACCGGGGCGACGACCATATCGCCAGCTACGACATGACCAGCACTCTGCTCGGTTTCGATATCGGTTCCCAGTTCTATCGCTACGGCGAATTGCGGCTCGGCGTGGTATACGGCGTACTCCGGCCGACACTGGATACCGGACCCGAGACGCTATCGCCGGGGGAATCCTCTATCCAACAAGGCGCCTACACTCTGCGACTGCTCTTCGATCAAATGGATAGCGCCAGCTTTCCGCGCTCCGGCTGGCGCGGCGGGCTGAAAATCTATGACTCCAGCACGAGCCTCGGTGCCGATGAGAGCTATAAAAAGTGGGATATCGACGGGTCGTACGTTATTTCGTTCGGCGACCATACCTTTAATATTGGCGGCAAGGCAGGCGACAAGATCGGCAACGACACGCTGCCGCGCTACGACCAATTCCAGTGGGGCGGCTTTCTGCAACAATCGGGTTACGCGACCGGCCAGTTACTCGGCGAAAACCTGAAATTTGGCCGCTTAATGTATTATCACCGCATTATGAAGGGTACTTTACTGGATGGCGCCTACGGCGGTTTTTCGCTGGAAGCCGGTAAGGTCGGCAAGCCATTGGTGCCGGGGAATTCCGACGATGTGTTGAAGTCCTTCAGCCTGTTCGTCGGCTCCGACACGCCGATAGGACCGGCCTATCTCGGCTATGGACACGCCGTCGACGGCAACAACGCGTTTTACTTCTATCTCGGCAAACCCTATTAACACTCACCGTACAGCACGGCACGGCACGCCTCATAAAAGCATAAAAAATAACGGGTAACTGAACAGATTTTGAAAATTATCCGCAGCGTCGATCGCGCGCGGATATTTATCCGTGCTCGCGAGCGGCCTACTCCATCGGAATCCCTTGCGAAGGATCCTTTTCTAAAACGACTATTTTGCCGGTATAAGACGGCAACCAATGCGAATACTCGTAACTCTTGAGCACCTTATAGTCGAAAATCTGTTGAAAACCTATCAGGTACGTATCGTCCTTGACCCACCACCAACTTTTACCTTCCATGCGCTGATACTCGGGATCGTATGCATACAGTCCATTAAACTCCAGCCCGCCATCGATATCATCGACCGATATATGACGATCATTTTGCAAATCCGCTAGCGCCGCCCAGCGAGCGCGATTCCATGCAAAATAATCTTTGGTGGCTCCGATAGAAAAAATACCGGCAGCGATAACAACGACGATTGCAATATATTTAAACGCCTTATCCGCTTGCAGCTGCGGAGAAAACATACACAGAATTGCCGCAATCAATAACGGCAGCACGGGAATAAAATAGCGATCGCAAGGAACAGTCATCAGCAGCGGCAGCAGATAGATGATGGCAGCCAACAACAGGAATGCGCCGGCCACCTCGGTGTCGCTGCGCTCGGGCAAGCGTAAATTAATGACTTTTCCGATCGCGCCAAAAACTGCGACCAACAACATCCCCGCACCGAATAAGCTTGCGATAGTGACGGCCAGCCAGAAACCATCGGGCAACGCCGGCACGGAGTCGAGATGTAAAAGATGCGTGTCGCGCAGCGTTAGGGGACCTATGCCATATTTGATCAATATGTTTCCCATGGTCGGCATCCGAAATGCGCTGCCATATAAAATACCGGCCCCGCCCACTACCACTGCGCACGCCATCAAGAGCCTGC
>DATIED010000385.1:0-13518 GCA_035455965.1 Spongiibacteraceae bacterium | reverse complement strand
GAGCAGGCGGCATTCGTGGTATTGAAGTCGCCTGATACGCCGTCCATTCTGGTCGAGACCGGTTTCGTCTCGAATCCGCAGGAGGCCCGTCGCTTGTCCTCGCGCGATTATCAGCAACAAATCGCGCGCGCGATTTTCAATGGTGTGAATCGCCATTTCAGTCAGAACCCGCCGCCCAATACCTATTTGGCGTGGTTGAAACGCAACGGTAAGCCGCCGGCTGCCGGCGCCGATTCGCTGGCCAGCGTCGAGCCTTGATAGTCGGCGCGCGCAGCGTCCAACATTTCCCGTCAGATCGACCGCTCGTCCTATAGATATCCTGTACGCAGTGCCAGAGCGCCGTTTATCATGCGGGCTTCTTCTTGGCGCGTATCCGCAGTGGTTTCATGTCCCGAATACAATTATTAAGTCCGCGTCTGGCCAATCAGATCGCCGCTGGCGAGGTCGTTGAGCGACCCGCTTCGGTGGTGAAGGAGTTGTTGGAGAATTGTCTGGACGCCGGTGCGCGGCAAATCGATATCGATATCGATGCCGGCGGTGTGCAATTGATTCGCGTGCGCGACGATGGTGGCGGCATAGCGCGCGAAGATTTACCGCTCGCGCTCAGTCGCCATGCCACCAGCAAAATTTACGAATTGGAGGATCTCGAGCGCGTGCTCAGTTTGGGTTTTCGCGGCGAGGCGTTGGCCAGCATCAGTTCGGTTTCGCGTCTATCGATAACCTCCAATAGCGACGACAAGCCCGGCAGCGGCTGGTGCGCAAGCAGTGCCGGGCGAGAAATGGAAGTTGCACTGGAACCTGCGGCGCATCCGCGCGGCACCACGGTCGAGGTGCGCGATTTATTTTTCAATACGCCGGCGCGCCGCAAATTCTTACGCACCGAAAAAACCGAATTCAGCCATATCGAAGAAATCGTGAAGCGCCTGGCGTTGAGTCGCTTCGATGTCGGATTTCAATTGCGGCATAACGGTCGCAGCGTGTATCCCCTGCGCGCCGCATCATCCGAGCTGGAGCGTGAGCGGCGTGTCGCCGCGTTATGCGGCGGAGAGTTTCTCGAGCATCTGGTGCATATCGATAGTCGCGTTGGCGATTTACATTTGTGGGGCTGGGTGGCTTTGCCGACCTTCTCGCGCAGCCAGGCCGATCTACAATACTTTTATGTCAACGGTCGCAGCGTGCGCGATAAATTAGTGAGCCACGCAATTCGGCAGGCATACCAGGACGTATTGTTCAGCGGTCGCCATCCGGCTTATGTGTTGTATCTCGAAGTCGATCCCGGCAATGTCGATGTCAATGTGCATCCGACCAAACACGAAGTGCGGTTTCGCGACGGTCGTGCCGTGCACGATTTCCTGTTTCGTAGTTTGCATCGCGCGTTAGCGGAAATTCGGCCGCAGGACCAACTGACGGCGGCGAATACCGCGTCGCTGAATATTGCTGCGCCCCAACCCCTTGCCCGGCAATCGATGTTGCAATTGCCGACGGGCTCCGGTGGTTATCAAGCCAATGGCTACCAATTTGCACCGACCAGCCCTTCGCAGCAGGGCGTCCGCGAACAGTTGCAGGCGTACGGTAGTTTGTACGGTGCAACGCCTGCGGAAGGCGCCGAGGCGTCCGCAGTGCCGCCGCTGGGCTATGCATTGGCGCAACTGCAGGGCGTGTATATTTTGGCGGAAAATACCCAAGGTTTGGTGCTGGTCGATATGCACGCGGCGCACGAACGTATTACCTACGAGCGTATGAAAACGGCGCGCGACGGCGAGGGTATTCGCGCGCAGCCGCTATTGGTGCCGCGCTCGCTGGCCGTCAGTCAGCGCGAAGCGGATTGCGCCGAACAATTTTCGCAAGTGTTCCAATCGTTTGGTTTGCGCCTGGAGCGTGCCGGGCCGGAAAGTTTACTGATTCGCGAATTGCCGGTGGCGCTGCGCGATGCCGATGCCGAGCAGCTGGTGCGCGATGTATTGTCGGATTTACTCGAACACGGCAGCTCCGATCGCATCGAAACGCATAGCAATGAGATTCTCGCAACGATGGCTTGCCACGGTGCGGTGCGCGCCAATCGACGGCTTGCGCTCGCCGAAATGAACGCTTTGTTGCGCGACATGGAGGAGACCGAGCGTAGCGGTCAGTGCAATCACGGGCGACCGACTTGGGTGCAGTTGAGTTTGTCTGAGTTGGATAAATTATTTTTGCGCGGCCGATGAGCAACTCGCCGGCTATTGAAGCGAGCGATAAACCGTTCGCGATCTGTTTGATGGGGCCGACCGCGTCCGGTAAGACCGCATTGGCGTTGGCGTTGTGCGAGCATTATGCATGCGAAATTATCAGCGTCGATTCGGCATTGGTCTATCGCGGCATGGATATCGGTACCGCCAAGCCCAGCGCTGCCGAGCTGGCGCGCGTACCGCATCATTTAATCGATATTCGCGATCCGGCCGAGCCGTATTCGGCGGCGGAATTTAGCCGCGATGCGCAGCGCTTGATGGGCGAGATCAGCGCGCGCGGCCGCACTCCTCTGCTGGTTGGTGGCAGCATGCTGTACTTCAAGGTGTTGCGCGATGGTATCGCGCCGATGCCGGTGGCCGATGCCGGTGTGCGCGAACAAATTGCGAGCGAAGCGCAGCGGCTTGGCTGGCCGACGCTGCATGCGGAGCTGGCGCGGGTCGATGCGCGCGCCGCGGCGAATATACATCCCAATCACTCGCAGCGCATTCAGCGCGCATTGGAAGTGTTTCGGCTGACCGGCACCGCCATCAGCGAACTGCAGCAGGATAACAATCCCGGCGCGACCTCGCATCAGCTGCTGAGTTTTGCGTTGGCACCGGTCGATCGTCAGGTATTGCACCGGCGTATTGCCGAGCGCTTTCAACAAATGCTCGCCACCGGTTTATTGGATGAAGTCGAAAAATTGTACCGACGCGGCGATCTGCATACGGAGTTGCCGTCGATTAGAGCGGTGGGTTATCGACAGGTTTGGGCCTATCTGGCGGGCGAGGTCGATTTTGCGACGATGATCGAACACGGTATCGCCGCTACTCGTCAATTGGCGAAGCGTCAGTTGACTTGGTTGCGCGGATGGCCTGAATTGTATGCATTGCCGACCGACAGCGAGCAACGAGTTGCTCTGGCCCCTAATATCCAGCTTCCAGGGGATGTGGCGCCGGGGGTACCGGTACTGCAACTGGCCTTGAAATATCTCGAGCAAATCCCCATAACAGCTACCGGCTTACGTTATACTTAACATCCTTTTCCGTAAGTGCTGCTGAACCGATCGTGTAGTTGCCGGTCACAATAGATGTTCGCTGCGTAGGAAGAGGATGCTTTCGGTTTCAGGCGCTTTCAAAAAATCATTCATTCTGCCCCTGGCTTTGGGGCTTTTAAAGGAGATAGCAATATGTCAAAAGGGCATACGCTACAAGACCCTTACTTGAATATTCTGCGCAAAGAGCGCATTCCCGTATCCATTTACCTAGTGAACGGCATTAAATTGCAGGGTCAGATTGAGTCGTTCGATCAATTTGTCGTGCTGTTGAAAAATACCGTAAGCCAAATGGTTTATAAGCACGCTATTTCCACGGTCGTGCCTTCTCGCGTAGTGCGTCTGCCGATGGCCAATCCGCAGGCTGATCAGGAAGACGGCGAAGAAGACGTCGAGTGAGGTTAATCGTTGCTGTTTGAACGTCCCAAGGGTGGCGAGCGCGCGGTCCTGGTCCATGTGGACTTCAACAGCCGCGAGGACTCTCAGGATCCACAGGAGTTCGAAGAGCTGGTGCAGTCCGCGGGCGGCGAGCCGGTCGCCTTTATATTTGGCAAGCGTCCTGCACCGGATCCACAGCATTTTGTCGGCAGCGGTAAGCTCGAAGAAATTCGCGCTGCGGTGGTCGAGCAGTGCGCCGAACTGGTGTTGTTCAATCACTCCCTGCGCCCTAGTCAAGAGCGTAATTTAGAGCGCGCGCTCCAATGTCGCGTACTCGATCGAACCGGTCTGATTCTTGATATTTTCGCGCAGCGTGCTCGCAGTTACGAAGGTAAGTTGCAGGTCGAGCTCGCGCAATTACAGCATATGGCTTCGCGCCTGGTGCGGGGCTGGACCCACCTCGAGCGCCAAAAGGGCGGCATCGGCTTGCGCGGTCCCGGCGAAACTCAGTTAGAGACCGATCGTCGCCTGTTGCGCGAGCGCATCAAGGCGATTAATGCGCGCCTGGACAAAGTGCGCGTGCAGCGCAAGCAGGCGAGCCGGGCGCGCCAGCGCGCGGAGCTGCCGGCGCTCTCGCTGGTGGGCTATACCAACGCCGGCAAATCCACACTCTTTAATTCACTCGCGGATGCCGAGGTCTATGCGGCCGATCAATTGTTCGCGACCCTCGATCCGACCTTGCGCCGCTTGCCGGTACCCGAATTGGGGCCGGTGTTGCTGGCGGATACTGTAGGCTTCATTCGCCATCTGCCGCATAAACTGGTGCAGGCATTTCGCGCGACGCTGGAGCAGGTCGGCGAAGCCGATTTATTGCTGCATGTCATAGATTGCGCCGCCGAGGAGCGCGACACCAATATCAAGCATGTGATCGATGTGTTGTCCGAGATCGGCGCGGCGGAAATTCCGCGCCTCGATGTATTCAATAAAATCGACCTGGCGGGCGCCGCTCCGCGCATCGATCGCGATGAGGCCGGCCGACCGCAACGCGTATGGGTATCCGCGGCGCAGCGCCAGGGTATGGACTTATTGCTGCAGGCGATCAATGAATTATTGTGTGGCGAGGTTGTACACGCCGACGTCGTGTTGAACAACCGTCTTGGTCGTCTGCGCGCACGTTTTTACGAGGCGGATGCGGTGGTGGCGGAAGCGCATCGCGAGGATGGTTGCGTGGTGTTATCGATTAGAATGCCGGCCAATGATTTTCAGCGCCTGGTCATCGGTGAACGGCTCGATCCACGCGAGCTGTTAGCGCAGCGCTAGCGCCCTTATTTATCGATGGACAGTTTATCGACAGGCTGTTTGTCCGAAAGAGCAGCGCAAAATAGTTCGACGCTAATTGGTTTAGCGGTTCCCACAAACTTGATAGACTGCGCAACGATTCGATAGGCGCCGGTAGTCGGCGCTGGTCGCTTGCGCGGACAGCTTGGAGAAAGTTATGGCTTGGAATGAGCCCGGTGGCGGTAAGCCAAAGGATCCTTGGGGCGGCGGCGATCAAGGGCCGCCCGATTTGGATGCGGCGCTGAAAAAATTTCAGGAAAAAATTCAGAGTTTATTCGGCGGCAAAAAACCGGTGGTCGGCCGCCCGGCTCCGAGCGGCAATCTATTGGCGTTCATTGGTATTGGCGCAGTGGTTCTATATTTCGTGCTGGGTTTCTATCAGCTCGATCAACAGGAGCGCGCCGTGGTGTTGCGCCTGGGCAAATATCTGGAGACGGTGAATCCGGGTCTGCATTGGAATTGGCCGTTGATCGATCAGGTCGCGAAAGTCAACGTCACTAAAGTGCAATCGGCGGGACATCACTCGGTGATGTTGACGCAGGACGAAAATATCGTCGACATTTCGATCTCGGTGCAATACCGCATCAACGATCCGCAGGATTATTTGCTGCAGGTCAAGCAGCCCGAGGGCAGCCTGGAGCAGGCGATGGAGAGCGCGTTGCGGCACGTGGTCGGCGGCGCTGTGATGGGGCAGATTATCACCGAGGGTCGCGAGCAGATTGCGGTCGATGTGCAGCAGCGCCTGCAGCAATATCTCGATGCGTACCATACGGGTATTCAAATCGCTAAGGTCAACATCGAAGACGCCCATGCGCCTTCGCAGGTGCAGGAGGCCTTCGACGATGTCACGCGCGCCAAGGAAGATCGCGAGCGCTTGAAAAACGAAGCGGAAACTTATGCGAACGGCATTATTCCCGAGGCGCGTGGACGCGCTCAGCGCCAGATAGAGGAAGCGACCGGTTATCGCGAACAGGTAGTGTCGCGCGCCGAGGGCGAAGCGGCACGCTTCGATAAATTGTTGGCCGAATATAAGAAAGCACCCGAAGTGACGCGCCAGCGCTTGTATCTGGATACCATGCAATCCGTGTTGACCAATAGCAGCAAGGTATTGGTCGATGTCGCGGGTGGCAACAATATGTTGTATTTGCCGCTCGATAAAATCATGGAACAGCAAAATGCCGGCGATCGCCCGGCTGCCACGACCGGTACCGAGGTGCAATTGGAGCAGCTGCCGACGCTGCGCCGCGATACCTCCACGCGCGGCAGAGAGGTGCGTTGAGATGAGCAATAAGATTGTATTTGCAGCAATTTTTTTGGTGGTGGCGGTGCTGTTGCTGGCCAACAGTTTATACATTGTCAGCGCCACCGAGCGCGCCGTGCTGTTGCGTTTCGGCGAGGTGGTCAATCCCGATGTCGCCATCGGTTTACACATGAAAATTCCATCGGTGCACGTGGTGCGGAAATTCGATCGCCGCTTGATTACGCTCGATGCGCCAACCGAGCGTTTTCTGACGGTCGAGAAAAAGCCGCTCGATGTGGATTTCTATGCGAAGTGGCGTATCAAGGATACCGCGCGCTTTTATACCGCGACCAGCGGCGATGAAAACCGCGCGCAGGCATTGTTGGCGCAGCGTATTAAAACCGGCCTCCGCAATCAGTTCGGCGAGCGCACCGTGCACGATGTGGTGTCCGGCGAGCGCGAATCGCTGATGACCGAATTGACCGAGCAGTTAAACACCATCACGCAGCAAGAGTTCGGTATCGAAGTGGTGGATGTGCGGGTCAAGCGTATCGATTTGCCCGATCAGGTCAGCCAGTCGGTATTCGATCGGATGAAGTCGGAGCGCGAGCGCGAGGCGCGCGAGCACCGCTCCACCGGTAAAGAGCTGGCCGAAAAAATTCGCGCCTCGGCGGATCGGGAGCGAGTCATTCTTGAGGCAACCGCCTATCGCGAAGCGGAGACCATTCGCGGCGAAGGCGATGCCAAAGCGGCGGCGATTTATGCCGAAGCCTACAAACAGGATCCCGAGTTTTATGCCTTCGTGCGTAGTCTCGGTGCCTATCGAGCGAGCTTCAGCAATCGCAGCGATATTCTGCTGCTCGATCCGAAGGGTGATTTCTTTAAATACCTCAACAATCAACGCGGTGGTGCCCGCTAGCGCGGCACGGCCACCGGGATGAGCCGCCCAGGATTTTTGCGGGCAGTGAATTCCGGTTGTTGTGGTATCATCTCGCACCCGGGCTGGTCGCCCGCATCAGGTCGCGACCAACTCGGGTTTTTTGTGGGCCGAATTTTCAAAACCGAATCGATGGCATGAACAACCCCGCAAAAACTGCGGCGCTTTGCTCGCGCTAGCGCTGGGCGTTAGGTTTGCGAGCCCGGCCGGCCAACATAAATTCAGACAGGCGAGTTAACAAACGAGCTATGACAATTGCGGATCGCTGGTTATTGCCGGACGGTGTGGAAGAGCTGCTGCCCGCCCAGGCCGAGCGCGCAGAGCAACTGCGCCGCCGCCTGCTCGATCTATTCCGCAGTTGGGGCTACCGCCTGGTAATGCCTTCGCTGCTGGAGTTTACCGATTCGCTATTGGTCGGACTCGGTAGCGATGTCGATCTGCTGACCTTCAAAGTGACCGATCAATTGAGTGGTCGGACCATGGGTATTCGCGCAGATATCACGCCCCAGGTGGCGCGTATCGACGCGCATAGCCTGCGTCAGGATGGCCCGGTGCGATTGTGTTATGCCGGCAGCGTCCTGCATACCCGTCCTAAATCCTTGATGGCCTCGCGCTCGCCGATTCAAATCGGTGTGGAATTGTATGGCGATGCCGGCCTCGCGTCCGATAGCGAGGTCGTTTTACTGATGCTTCAGACGCTGAATACAGCGGGTTTGCACGATGTCACGCTGGACGTGGGCCACGTCGGTATCTATCGTGCATTGGTGCAAGCGGCGGTCCTGAGCGCTGGCGATGAGCAGGAATTATTCGACGCGCTGCAGCGCAAGGCCGGCGCTGAAATCGCCGCGGTGTTACAGCGCGCCGTGCGCGATGAACGCGTGCGCGGCTGGCTGTTGGCATTGAGCCAATTGCAGGGCGATCTCTCGGTATTGGTTAAGGCGCGAACCGATTTGGCGGGCGCCCCGACCGAGGTGCACGCAGCCCTCGACGAATTGGTCGCGGTAGCGGCCATCGTGCAAGCGCGATTGCCGGCGGTGCGTCTGTATTTCGATTTAAGCGAACTGCGCGGTTATCACTATCACACCGGGCTGGTATTCGCCGCGCTGGTACCCGGCTGGGGTCAGGCGGTGGCGAACGGCGGGCGCTACGATCATGTCGGCGAAGTATTTGGGCGGGCGCGCCCGGCAACCGGTTTTAGCACCGATCTCAAGGCGTTAATCGCGCTGGCGGGTAATGCTGAGCAGGATACGGCCGGCGCCATCGTCGCGCCCTGCGACGACGATCCGGAATTATGGCAAGTCATGCAATCGCTGCGCGCCGCCGGCGAGCAAGTGATCGCAGCGCTGCCGCAGCAGCCGGCGCCGGAAAATTGCGATCGCCAATTAGTGCGCCGCGACGGGCGCTGGCAGGTGGTGGCGTTAAGCACTCCTTTATCCAATGGTATTTGATCGAGAAATCCTGGCAATGAATAAAAGCGTAGTGGTTTTAGGCACCCAGTGGGGCGATGAAGGCAAGGGCAAGATCGTCGATTTACTGACCGATCAGGCCGATGCCGTGGTGCGGTATCAAGGCGGACACAACGCCGGTCACACCCTCGTCATCGATGGCAAAAAAACGGTTTTGCATTTGATACCGTCCGGTATTTTACGCGAAAACGTGCTGTGTTTAATCGGCAATGGCGTAGTGCTATCGCCGGCGGCGCTGCTGGAAGAAATGGATAAGCTCGAGCAGAGCGGCGTACCGGTGCGGCAGCGTCTGCGCATCAGCTCGGCCTGCCCGCTGATATTGCCCTACCACGTCGCGCTCGATCAGGCGCGCGAAGCGGCGCGCGGCAACGCGAAAATCGGTACCACCGGGCGCGGCATCGGTCCGGCCTACGAAGATAAAGTGGCGCGTCGCAGCGTTCGCCTCGGCGATTTAATGCGGCCCGCGCGCTTCGCGGAAAAGTTGCGCGAGGTTATGGAATACCACAACTTCGTGTTGACCGAGTATTTCAAAGTACCCGCCCTGGATTACGATGAAGTCTGCGCCGAAGCATTGCGCATGGCCGAAATAATTCGACCGCTGGTGGCCGATGTCACCGGGTTGTTGCACAGTTACCGCGAGAGCGGCAAGCGCATCATGTTCGAGGGCGCGCAGGGCTCACTGCTGGATATCGATCACGGTACCTATCCGTTCGTCACATCGTCCAACACCACCGCCGGCGGCACCGCTACCGGCAGCGGCTTCGGTCCTCTCTATCTCGATTACGTACTCGGCATCACCAAGGCGTACACCACGCGCGTCGGCTCCGGTCCGTTCCCCACCGAGTTGTTCGATGCGGTCGGCCAGCATCTTTCCGCCAAGGGCAATGAGTTCGGCGCCACCACCGGTCGCGCGCGCCGCTGCGGCTGGTTCGATGCGGTCGCGTTGCGGCAGGCCGTACGCATCAACAGTGTGTCGGGTCTGTGCATCACGAAGCTGGATGTGCTGGACGGATTGGAAACCATCAAGCTGTGCGTCGGCTATACCGATAAAGAGGGCAACAACGTGCCATCGCCGATCGATGCCGAGGATTACGACGAGTTGGTGCCGATTTATGAAACCTTGCCCGGCTGGCAGGAAAGCACGCTCGGCATCCAAAAGCTGGAGCAGCTACCCGCCAATGCGCGGGCGTATATCCAGCGTATTGAAGCCGTCGTCAAAGCGCCGGTCGATATTATTTCGACCGGTCCCGATCGCAAAGAAACCATCGTACTCCGCCATCCTTTCGCCTGATCCGCAGCTCGTGCCCCGTTGCGGGGCGCGCTCGGCGATTTACTCGTGAGCGCCTTAAGGCGCTCGTTAGATTAATTCGCACAGGCAGCCCCGACATTCTTCGTCTATCCTCAAACGCTGCCGGCGTTTATCCGCATTCGTCATCATTCCAGTCGCTGTGTTTCGTGCAGCTTGAAACAAGCCAGTTATGAACTAGATTAAAGCAACCGATACGAAAGCTATCGGGTGGCCGTCGCGGTTCTGGAGTGCTATCAGGCGCTCGCAAGACGTCAAAAGAGCTATAAGTATTGCTGTGCACAGCATGCAAGGGGGAGGGCCAATGAATTCAAATGCAGTGTGGCCGTATGTGCTGATACCCGCCGTGGCGGCCAGCGCAGGCGCAATTGTGGTGGTGGGGCCGACCTGGCAGGCGTGTGTATTCGCGTTGCTTGTTATGTGTGTCGCCGGCGTTTGCGGCGTGTTGTTGCAGCGTAGTCTAGCCAGCGCTATCGATGAGCAGATCGCGCGCGAGCGTGCCGAGGTGGCCGCCAGACTGCAGGCCGAGACCGAGCGTTATACCGATGGTCTGCAAGCACTCGGCACCGACGTATTGCCGGTCTGGTCGCGGCAGATCGAGCTGAGCCGCGCACAGATGGAAGAAGCGGTGTGCGAGCTCACCGCGCAATTTGCCGGCATCGTCGAAAAGCTCGAAGCGGCAGTCGGCGCATCCGGTTCCGCAGCGAAAGATTTGGAGGGTGGCGGCAGCACCGTATCGGTGTTCGCCACCTGCGAGACGCGCCTGAACGAAGTGGTGTCGTCGTTGAAAGCGGCGATGGAGAATAAGCGCGCGATGTTGACCGAGGTCAACGGTCTGCTCGATTTCATCGTCGAATTAAAACAAATGGCGGTCGACGTCGCCGGTATCGCCGATCAGACTAATCTATTGGCGTTGAATGCGGCGATCGAAGCGGCGCGCGCTGGCGAAGTGGGCAGAGGTTTCGCGGTGGTTGCCGACGAGGTACGCAAACTATCCACGCTGTCGAAAGAAACCGGCACGCGCATCAGCGCGAAAGTCGAAACCATCAGCAAGGCGATCAGCGGCGCGGTGCGTGCGGCCGATCAAACCGCCGCCAATGAAGCGCAGTCGGTGACCCGCTCCGAAGAGGCGATCGATCTGGTGCTACACGATTTCCGCCAAGTGACGGAAAGCCTGATCGAATCGAGCGGCGTGCTGCGCGCGCAGAGCGCGGGCATCAAGGACGAAATTTCCGATGCCATGGTGCAATTGCAATTCCAGGATCGTGTCAGCCAGGTATTGAGTCATGTGCGCGATCACATCGGCTCGGTGCCCGCGCGCTTGGAGCACAGTTATGCGGATATCCGTCGCGGCGGCAGTTTGATTCCGCTCGATGCGCAATTTATTTTAGAAGAGTTGCAAAGCACCTACGCGATGGCGGAGGAACGCTCGATTCATAGCGGTGAAATGGCGCAGGCTTCATCGCAGCAAGAAGACGACATTACATTTTTTTAAGCTTAGATTTTTTTGGAGTAGAGCTCAATGGCAAAAACCATTCTCATCGTCGACGATTCGGCTTCGCTACGGCAAGTGGTCGCGATTGCACTGAAAGGTGCTGGCTACGACGTAATCGAAGCCTGCGATGGCGTGGATGCGCTCGCAAAATTGAACGGGCAAAAAGTGCATCTCATCATCAGCGACGTAAACATGCCGAATATGGATGGCATTACGCTGGTGAAAGAAATCAAAAAGCTGGCGAACTATAAATTCACGCCGATCATCATGTTGACCACGGAAAGTCAGGAAGGCAAAAAGCAAGAGGGACAGGCTGCGGGTGCCAAGGCGTGGGTAGTGAAGCCGTTCAAGCCCGAGCAAATGCTCAGTGCGGTATCGAAATTAATTCTGCCGTAGATATCGTTCGTCCGCTTCACCGCTGGTCAGTCCCGTACTCTTCGTGAAGAGTTCAATGTAAAGAGGTTTGGCGCATGGCCAAAAAGAACGCCGTTTACAAACTGCCGATCGAAGGCGAACTGACAATTTATACCGCGGCCGATCTGAAGAGCAAAATTGTCGCGGCGTTCGCCGCCGCGCAGCCGATCGAAATCGATTTGTCGCAGGTCGATGAGATCGATAGTGCCGGTCTGCAATTACTCATCCTCGCCAAGCGCGAAGCCGCTACAACCGATAAATCGATCAGTCTCGTCAAGCACAGTCAAGCCGTGCTGGAATGTCTCGATATGTGCAATTTAACCACCGAGTTCGGCGATCAAATCATCCTGCCGGCTACGGCGCAGTGAGCGGAGCCAACGTATGAATTTAGACGGTGCACTGCAGATATTTTTAGTCGAAAGCCGCGAGCTGTTGCAGGACATGGAAAGTGCGCTGCTGCAGATCGAGCATCAGCCGGCCGATGGCGAAACGATTAATGCGATTTTTCGTGCCGCGCATACCATTAAAGGCTCGGCCGGGTTATTCGGCCTCGATTCGATCGTCCGGTTTACCCATGTTGCCGAAAGCGTGCTCGATCGCGTGCGCGGTGGCGAAGTGGTTTTGGATAGCGAACTGGCAACAGTATTTCTGGAGAGCTGCGATCAAATCAGCGCGCTGGTCGATTGCGTCGCATCCGGTGCCGACGCACCGGGTCCCGCGATCGAAGCCAACAGCGATGCGTTAATCGTGCGCCTCAATAAATATCTCGGCGCGGTCGACGCGCCGCCCGCCGCGGTAGCCGTTGCGCCGGCAGTGCTGGAGGCGGTCGTCGAGCATCTGAGCGGCCCGGTCGCCGAGACGGACAACTGGCATATCTCGCTGCGCTTCGGTCCCGATGTATTGCGCAATGGCATGGACCCGCTGGCATTCCTGCGCTATTTGAAAACAATCGGCGAAATTGTCTCCATCACTACGCTGTCGGCGGCAATGCCCTCGATGGAAGCGATGGACCCCGAATCCTGCTATCTCGGTTTCGAGATCAGTTTTAAAAGTAGTGCCGATAAAGCCGCCATCGAAGGCGTATTCGAGTTCGTGCGCGAAGATGCGCGCATCCATATTTTACCGCCGCGCAGCCGTATCGCCGATTACGTCGAGTTGATTCGCGCACTGCCCGAAGAAGAGATGCGCCTCGGCGAAATTCTCACACAGTGCGGCACGCTGAGTGCGCAGGAATTAAACGACGGTCTGAATGCGCAAGCGGACCTGGCGAACGAGGTTTCGGTGCCGCTCGGCGCTATTCTGGTCGAGGGCGGCTCGGTGCAGCCGGCAGTCGTGGAAGCGGCGCTGGAAAAGCAACAGCAAGTCAAAGACGCCAAAACCAAACAGCAACGATTTATTCGCGTCGACGCCGATAAGCTCGATAGCCTGATCAATTTAATCGGCGAACTGGTCATCGCCGGCGCCGGCGGTAATTTGCTGGCGCGCCGCAGCACCAATCCCGAATTGATCGAAGCCAGCGAAAATATCAACGGCTTTATCGAGGAGGTACGCGACTCCGCGCTGTCCCTGCGCATGGTCGCGATCGGCGAAACGTTCAGTCGCTTCCAGCGCGTGGTGCGCGATGTCAGTAAAGAGCTGGGTAAGGATATCGCGCTGCTGATCAGCGGTGCGGATACCGAACTCGA
>DATIED010000384.1:0-2880 GCA_035455965.1 Spongiibacteraceae bacterium | reverse complement strand
AATCGAGACGACGACACCGGCAATCGGCGCATAAATTTTTGCATAGTTAAGGTTGGCTTCATCGGCGAGGAGCGTCGACTGTGTCTGCTCGATCTGCGCCTGTAAGGCTTGCAGCTGCGCCTCGGCGGAGTGCAGCGTTGCCTCCGCCGCCTGCACCGATTCGATCGTGGTGGCGTCGCCCTCCAGCAGATTTTTTTGGCGTTTGTATTGCAATCCGGCTAGCGTCAGCTGAGCCTCCCGGTCGAGTAATGTGGCCTGCTGATTGCGCAGCGAAGCGCGCCGTGCATCGACGTTGGCGAGATAAACCGTTGGATCAATTTCCGCAAGCAGGCTGCCGGCCGCCACGACCGAGCCCACCTCGACATGGATTTTTTTCAATTGACCCGAGACCTGCGCGCCGATATCGACATAGTCGCGTGGCTGTAGAGTGCCGGTGGCCGTGACCAGATCCTCGATATCGCCGCGCTGCACCGAGACGATCTGATAGTCGTCGAGACTTTCGCTGCGGCCGGCAAATTTGTGCCACATAAAATAGACAGCCGCTCCGCCTACCAAAACGGTCAGTGCTATAGAAAAATGACGGCTAAAAAGCTGCTTCCAGCGCGGGTGGGGCGGGCGCTTATCGTGATCGGTATTCGTCTGCATGAGTAGATAACGTCTGCTGTTAGTGGTGTATTGGGGGTGCTCAGGTCGCGCAGTCGCTAGTCAGGGTAACGTTCGAGGCGGAAACGGGAGGACGCACTTGAGAATGCTTCGCATTATTCATTGGCGTCCGGTGTGAGTCAACAGCTGCAACGCCTTCCCTAATTCTTCCTCAATTGTGCGGTACCCTGAGTTCGGCGAGCGGTTGCCAAAATAGCAGGGCGTGCATGTCCGAAAGTGAGCGAATTGGTCAATCAATAACGAGCAGTTACGTCATTCTCAGCGGAGTTTTCCCTTCTTAAGATGCGGCATCTCAATACCGGTGCGTTGTCATTGCGGCACAGCGCAGCGCCCATCAGCATCTAATCATTGAAGGAGAGAAGTATGCTTTACGATCCCTCTACGTACGACCGTCTGGATCCGCAAGTTAAAGCGGCTATGCTGGCGTTTCCGAGCGACGAAAAGCTTTACGACCTGAGCAATCTGTCGCCGCTCGAGATGCGCGCGACGTGCAAGGCGATGTGTTTTCCGGATCCCGGCTTCGGTTCGATTGCCGCGACGCAATATCTCGCTATTCCCAGTCCCGAAGGCGGCAGCATTCCGGTCAAACTTTATTTTCCCGAAGCGCCATTGCAAGCTAAGCAGCGGCCGCCACGACCGATGATCGTTTACTTTCATGGCGGCGGTTGGGTGTCGTGCGATATCGATACGCACGATAGTTTTTGTCGCGCGTTTTGCAAACTCACCGATGCGGTCGTTGCATCGGTCGATTATCGCTTAGCGCCCGAAGCGCCTTTCCCCGCCGCGCCGGAGGATTGCTATGCAGCGACGCGTTGGTTATTCGAGCATGCCGCGCAGTTCCATGTGGATCCCGCGCGTTTTGTGATCGCGGGCGACAGTGCCGGCGGTAATCTGGCGGCGGTTGTGGCGCTAATGAATTTGGAGCGCAAAGAGTTTGCTCTCTGTCATCAGTTGCTGTTGTATCCAGCGACTCGTTGGGAGTCCTGGTACGTCAAAGGTTATCTTGCCGATAGCAAAGATCAGCAGCACCCCTGGGTTGCACCGCTGCTGGCGCCCGTCATTCGTGGATTACCGTCCGCGACTATTGTTTCTGCCGAGTTCGACGGGCTCAATCCGCAGATCGACGAATACCAGGCCAAATTGATGGATGGCGATGTCGAAGTGAAACGCCTGCATTACAACGGTACGTTACACGGCTTTTTAACGATGTATGCCGATCTCGATCATGCGCGCAAAGCACTGCAAGAAATTGCTGCGCAAATTCAGGTGGTAACAACCAAGGCGATATGACATTAAAAGTTTTAGTCGATGAGCACGGAAGATTCATGTCTCCATCAGGCGATGCGAAAATCTTCCGTCAAGGATTCTTGTAATGCATCGGCAAAGATTTTGGTTTCATTCGCGAGCCCGCTGTAGCGCACCAGGATATCTTCTTCATATTGAAAAATTGAAACGACGCCTTGCGCATGCCCCTGACCCTGTTCGAACCATAACGCACGATCACCGAAACGCACGCGATCAAAATTAATGAATCGCATATCGTTAATAAATAGTCCACGTTGTCGGATGAGGTCGCGGTATAAGTTGCGCTGAAAACCACTCAGCGCGCCATCCCTCCCATAACATTTTTCAAGTTGCAGGCGTGCCAGGTACGCAATGTCCTGCATGACTTCCTGCGGTTTAAGCGGCTTGATCTGTTGCCGATAGGCAAGTGCCAGCGCGGCAATCGATGAGTTTCGCACCTCGCCAAACGATAGCGTGGCGGCGCGATCCAGCACGGCATTGCCTTGATAATTGCGCGGGATACGCAATTCATCGAGCTGGCGAATATTGAATACATTGTAGAGAGAAGCCGCTTCCCAATCGCTGGCGGCGCTCGTTCGGCTCCATGTTTTCCAAATCAATGCATTTAATATATCCGATGAAGAGAGGAACGTATCGTACCGTTTTATCCCTTCCATAGAACGCGCCAACGTGGCAGCGGGGAGGGCGATACGGCAGGTTTTATAAGGTGTCGATTTCTCCATTACAAAATGGAATTCCCGATCCTTTTGAGGCGGCCCGACCGGTAATGCCGCCGATGGCGTCGCCCCGTTGCCTTTAGACAGCTTAGCGATTGCTGTCCGGTCGCTCATGGGCGATAGCACAGAATTGCCGTGATAAATCGCGCTAATAATTTGTAAAAATTGAATGAGAGCTGTGCCATCGCCGTGACTG
>DATIED010000383.1:0-2130 GCA_035455965.1 Spongiibacteraceae bacterium | reverse complement strand
ACCATTGCGCGTACCGCCGAGATGCGAAGCGATTTGTTTAGTCCACTGATACGGCGTATCCATCGCCCACGCCCAGCCGACCGGATACAGCTGATACGATTTCGGCCCACCCATCTGCGGCATAAAACCCGTCATCCACTCGGTCGGTTGCTGCATGCGATTAGCCATCGCACCTAATTCGTTCTGACTGCCGTTGATTCCACCCTCGCCGCTCGCGCCGTTGTCGCCCTCGATAAAAATCACCAACGTATTATCGAGCTGTCCCATGCGTCGCATTTCATCGAGCACGCGACCGACCTGTGCATCCTCGTACGCGAGCATCGCCGCATATACTTCCATCATGCGCGCATCGACGCGCTGCTGTTCCGGCGTCAGCGAATCCCAGGCTGGAATCGCTGCCGGGCGCGGCGTTAACTCCGCATTGGCTGGAATCACGCCCTGCGCTTTTTGTTGCGCGAAAATATTTTCGCGCAACTTATCCCAACCGATATCGAATTTGCCTTTGAATTTTTCGATCCACTCGGCGGGTGCCTGGTGCGGTGCGTGCGCACTGCCCGGCGCGTAGTAGATAAAAAATGGCTTATCGGGCGCCGCTGCTTTTTGGTTGTGCAGCCAATGCATGGTCTCGTCGGCCAATACTTTATCGAGTAATTCGCCGTGCATTTCCGCCTGCGTATCGAGTGGCGAAATGCCGCGATACAGTTTCGGCTGCCATTGATTGGTATCGCCGCCGATAAAACCGTAGAAGTATTCGAAGCCTAAACCGGTCGGCCACAAATCGAAGGGACCGGCCGCCGACATTTGCTCGTACGGCACATTGTGATGTTTTCCGAACATCGCGGTGCTGTAGCCATTCAAACGCAACACTTCCGCCAGCGTCGCTGCGCTACGCGGAATCTCGCCGTTGTAACCGGGATAACCGGTGGACATATCGGCCACTGTGCCGCTCGCCACCGCGTGATGATTGCGGCCGGTCAACAATGCCGCGCGCGTCGGCGAACACATCGCAGTGGTATGAAAATGATTGAAGCGCAAACCGTGCGCGGCGAGTTGATCTAGATTCGGGGTCGGTATCGCGCCGCCGAAAGTGCTCGATGCGGCAAAACCGACATCGTCGGTCAGTACCACGAAAATATTCGGCGCGCCGGCCGGTGCTGTCACCGACTGTGGAAACTGCGCTTTCGATTGCGCCGGAGAAAGACCCAGGTGACCGGCGAAAGGCGCCGCCGGGTAAGGCAATACATTGTTGTCCGCTTTATTTTTATCCGCGGCGTAGACCGGTACCTGTAGGAATGCTGCACAGACCGACAACAATAATATTTTGACTATTCGCATCAACTCACTCCTCGATAGATATCTTGCGCGGAAAAACGGTTCGCTGTTTTCGGGGCGTTGTAAAAGCTTCTGGTACGAGCTGAATTCGATCATATGATCGAATCAAGTGATTGACAAGTTAACGCTTGTACAGGAACCCTGCTATCTGGTAAAAAGCCTGTCAAAACAGGGCATTATATTCATCGCAATGAAAGATACGCGCCGCAAAATTCTCGATAGCGCCGAAAAGCTGTTTGCAAACAACGGCGTAGCGGCCGTCTCGCTGCGCGAGATCAATGCCGCCGCCGGCGTCAGCCCCAGCGTGCTGCACTACCACTTCGGCGGGCGCGACGAATTAATCGCCACTATGCTGGAGCGGCGTCTGCCGGCACTGAACGTCATGCGCAGCCAAATGCTCGAACGATTACAAGGCTCCGGGCAGCCGGTGAGCGTGCGCGAATTGCTGGCGGTGACTGTGTTGCCGCTGGTGCAATTGCTACAAGAGGACGGTAAAGCGGGACAGCGCTTCGTCAAGGTGCTCGCGCGCCTGCATCTTGAACGCAATGCGGTGTACCAGACACTGACGATGAAATATTATCCGGAAAGCCGGCTCGACGTTTTCGACGAATTGCTGCAGCGCTGCCCCGCCTGCACGCCGCAGATGCTGGAAACGCGGCTGGCGATGGCGATCGATGCCATGTTCAGCACGCTCGCTGCGCTGGATATGGCGCCGCGCATTTGGCAGACCCATCTCGCGCAACAGGCGTTAACGATAGACCAGACCGTCGATGTACTACTGGATTTTATGTGCAGCGG
>DATIED010000382.1:0-4819 GCA_035455965.1 Spongiibacteraceae bacterium | reverse complement strand
CGAACAGGCGCATCATAGGATGGCCAAGCGTTAACGAGTCGGCTTCGTCGCCCAGCTCGTCGATCATAAATGGCGCCGGCTCGAGCGAGCGATGGCCGGGCTTAGCGCCGGGGCGATCGGAGAAATAATCGGGATAGTGCTCGAGCGATTCGTAACGCACACGAGTTTTATCATGTAGAAACTGCAACATCTCAGGCGCAGTTTTCAGGTAGAGATCGATCAGCGGGCGGTTCGCCAACTCCGGCGGTACGGTGCTCTCCAGATAGGCGGCGGCTTCTTCGAGCGAATCCTGCGCACCGGCCTCTTTTGCATAGTGGTTGCAGGGTATCCAGATACCGCCGCCGGAATAGGAGCTGGTGCCGCCAAACTTCGCGGTCTTCTCGATCGTTAAAACGTTTTTTACACCCATTTCGTACAGGCACAACGATGCGGTGAGGCCTGCATTACCGGTACCCACCACTAAAACGTCAACTGAATGATCCCACTGCATATAGTTTTTCTCGTGAAAGCGCGCGGCGCGGACTATAAAACCGCGTTATTAAACAACATATGCAGGAATACGACAAACCTTATCAGTCATCCGTTTGTAGTAGGTGCAGGGCTGGGATAAGTGCTATCGAACAGTAGCGGCTGGGCAGGAACGACGCGACCAGCGAGCGCCAAAGCGAATTGCTGGCCGATCATTTTGTGGCTGGCGCGAAGTCGCGGGCGTCGACAACGGCGGAGCTTAGCGCTCCGCCGGACACTTTTTTCTTTAACGTGCAGGAGTCGGTTGGTGCGCTTCAGTTTTGCTCACTGTGCCGCGCCAGGCTCCGGTTTCAGTGCCGCGTTGCTCCAATAGCTCTTTGAAGCTTTTGAGATTGGCGCGCGTCTCCATTCTTACCGTACCGACCTGGTCGCCAATCTTTTCCGCAACACCCTCGGGTTGATAATCCATCTGCAGCATAACTCGCGTCTTATTGTCGGCTATTTTATGGAAAGTGACGACACCGGCATTTCGCACACCGCTGGTGCTGTGCCAAGCGATGCGAGTATCGGGAGTTTGCTCAGTAATTTCTACAGTCCATTCCTTTTCTTTACCGCCGACTGTCGCGCGCCAGCTCAGATGCTTATCGTCCAGTTGGCGTATCTGCCGCACGCTCTTCATGAAGCGCGGAAATTCTTCGAACTGTGTCCACTGATTATAGGCGGTACTCAGTGGCACGTTCACGTCGATCGATTCAGCGATCGACGCTAAATCCGTTAAGCTTTGTTTTTTATTGAGTTGCTTGAATAATATGACACCGCCTATGGCAAGCGCGGCGGTACCTATAGCTCGCTTAAACATGTCGAATCTCCTGCTAAATTTAACGGCATTAAAGCTCTACCGTAGCCAAATAGCAGATCGCCGACTGCGCTCCGCTTCGCCTACGGGAAGCTAACGTATTTAGCGCGGCAAGTGATGTGCCAGTTTAGCGAGGAAGATAATGCCGGAAGATAAATTCAACGATGCAGGCCGAAGAAGAGAGCCGCCGCCTAACTTTCGACCACGACCGGAAAACGCTTGAAATAAAAATCAAAACGCTCGCGCAATTGCGCCGGCTCGACGCCAAAGTCCTTGCTGAGATCGTAGATCACCCGCCCTTCTTTACCGCGCGGATGCTTTGCGAGAAATTGCATGAGCTGGCCGCGGACTGTATCGGTCATCGACAAGCCGGCCACGCCATAAATTTTCTCGACCATCGCCAGATCATCGGCCATAAATTCGTGAAATAACACATCGATGCTTTGGTGCGCTGGCAACAAATCGCGGTCGCGCACGCAGGCGCGCAGCAGATGCTCGATGCGATCACCCCAATAATCCATCAGCGCATCGGTATCGACGGTTGCACGCCGGGTGCGCTCGCCGTATGCCAGCATGGTCACGGTCGACTGAATCACCGCCACCGGATCGCGATGCGTCACCGCAAACGTAGCATCGGGAAATAATTTATGCAGCACCGGAATCTGTTCGAGATGCTGCGGACACTTCAATACCCAGCGCTTATGCGGTTCGCCGCGTCGCCATTGAATCAACTTCAGCACATCGATCATATACTGGTAGTGCGGCGTCTGATCGCTCGCATAATAATGATCGCGCCAGCGCGGCGACGGCGATAGCCACTCAAAGTTGTACGAGGCGAAATCCGGCCCCATCAACTCCAACTCCTCGTGGATATGATCGGGGTTCATCGGATGCATCGCCGCCAACAGTGGCAATGTTTGTTGCATGCCGGCCCAGGCCTGTGCGCAGCGCTGATAGCGCGGATCGTTGCTATCGCAGGTAGCGATCTCGCCACTGAGAGCTACCGGCTCGTATGACTCCCACAGCGGCAGCGAATGAAACCGTTGATCGGCGGCCAGCAAATTGACCAGGTGTGTGGTACCGGAGCGCGGCAAGCCGATAACGATCAGCGGCTTCTCGATTTTCTGCTCGAATATTTCCGGATGTTTATTCCAGGCATCCTGAATCAATAAACGATTGCAGGCATAGCGAAATAAATAGCCGTACAGCACCGAGCGATGCAGACCATTGACGTCGGCGTCGCCGCCCCACTCATCGCACAACAGGCGAAGACGCGTGCGAAAATCGTCGGCACCAAAATCGCTCAAGCCCGTTTTTTTGCGCGCCGCTGCGAGAATCGCACCCTCGCTGAAATCGACTTGCAGTGTTTTCCCATACTCCACCGCAGCCTGTTGCGCCGCGGTTAATTGTGGATGTTTGAGATCGTCGATACGAATCGCATTAGACATAATTATTTCTCACCAACAATTATTCTTGCTGCCTCTCCTACAAAGTAGGGGAGGTGCTGAGCGCCAGCGAAGCGGAGGGGTCGCGGACTTGATCGTTTGTGTAAAACTCTGCAAGTCCGCGGACCTCTCTGTCACTTCGTGACATCTCCCCTGCTTCGCAGGGGAGACAAGTATCACAACAACTATTTCTTTACCGGATTGCCGCTGCGCGCCAACGTGTCAGCCATGCCTTTGCCGGCCATCGCAATCGACCAGCGGCGCGGCAACGCGCGCAGCAAATGCACTAACAAGCGGTTGTACCAGGCCGGAATATGCAGCGGCCGACGGCCGAGATTTTCCAAGCCCTGGCGCGCAACTTCCTGCGCGGACATCACGCCGAACAAAGCATCGCGGCTGATGCCTTGCAGAATCGGCGCTTCGGTCTCGGTCGAGCCCGGCGCCAACACCAGTACATCGACACCGGTGCCGTGCAACTCGCCGTACAAACTCAAGCCCAAACCATGCACGAAACTCTTGGTCGCCGCATACGCGCTCGACCATGGAAACGCCGCCTCGCCTTCCTGCGAACCGGTCAGAATAATGCCGGCATTTTTGCGCAGACGTAATTTCGGCAGCAAACTGTGAATCAACATGAGCGGCGCGCGCGCGTTGACATTTAACATCGCATCGACCAACGCGCGATCGTGTTGATTCAAAGCACCCTTCAGACCAAAACCGGCATTGCTGATGATAAGCCCCAAATCGCGATCGTCGATGATCGCGATGATTCGGTCGATCGCCGTTGGATCCGCTAAATCCTCGGCGATCACTTCGGATTTGGCGCCGTGCTGCTGCAGCAACTCCGCCTGCAGCGCGGCCAGTTTATCCGCGCGGCGCGCCACCAATAACAAATTGAAACCCTGCTTGGCCAACAGCCGCGCGAATTGCTCGCCGATACCCGACGACGCGCCAGTGACCAAAGCCCAGGGGCCGTATTTCGCTAAAAAATCTGCCGGAATAGTCATACCTGCTCCGTTTGTTATCCAATCGCAAAACTATTTACCGATGAAGAACACCTAAAATTCACCGAGTTATTATTCAACTATTTTCATTGCCCGCATTACAAAAACGATTTAGCACCGTACTTGATCAGGTGTGATGCCCTAGAATCTTGTGGGGGCGTGAGCGGCCATGGACGGCCGCGCCCGAGCCTAACATGGACGTTTGCTGTAGGCGTTCCCCACAAGGTTTTAGGGCATTGCACCGCCCGCAGCACGCCATTGCTCTCGCTCGATCTGAGAATTTTTAACTAATTCTTTTCGGCCAACTGCTGCAACCGCGCCACCGTACTGGCCGACAACGGCGCCGACAATAACGCCACGATCGAATCCTCCAGATCGTGCACAAACAACTCGGTATCGATGGCCGGGTCTTTTTGCCGCGCCGCCTCCAGCATTTGCGAATGATCCGCAAGGCCATGGAACAACAGCATCGCCGCCAACAACAAGCGCTGCTGCAAAATCGGCTCCGGCAATTCGAACGCACTCAGCGCACTGCGCAACGCCCGCGCCAGCCGATCGCTGCCCGGCGAGCGCAACGGTATAGTTGCCTCGGCCTGATTGACCACCAGACTGTGCGGCACGATCAACTGCGCGTTGATGCGAATAAACTCCTTGCCGCCATCAGGATCGCCCAACTGCTCCGCCACCGGATAAACAAAAGCCCGCACCACCTCGCGCAAATCATGCTGGCCAGCAACTTCCATGCGATCGAGCATTTCATTGCGGCGCGCCACGACTACCAATAGATGTTTATCGCGGATCGCCTGCAGCAGGCCCTCCTTGCTACCGAAATGATACTGACAGGCATTGCTGTTGCGCTGACCGCCAGCCCGATTGATTTCGTTCAGCGACACGGCCTCGATGCCGCGCAACGCGAACAAACGCTCTGCGACTGCGATCAGCTTTGCACGTGTCGCCACACTGCGCGGTGTAATGCGATCCAATTTCACGGCTTGAAAAGTGGTCATAGTCTGCTTTTAAAATCTCGATACGACACGACGAATACT
>DATIED010000381.1:0-2094 GCA_035455965.1 Spongiibacteraceae bacterium | reverse complement strand
TGTATTCGTGCACGCGCGCGACCGCCACCGACAACTCGTCGCTGCGGCCCGGCGCCTCGCCGAGCCAGAATGGAATACTGGGCGGCAGCCCGCGCGCATCCTCGACCCGCACGCGCCCCGCTTCGACGCGCACGATTCGATACGAGGTATTGCCCAGCTGAAAAATATCGCCGGCCAGACTTTCGACTGCAAAGTCTTCATTGACGGTGCCGACCACGATGCCTTCCGGCTCGAGCACCACGTTGTAATCGGCGTTATCGGGAATCGTACCGCCGGAAGTCAGCGCGGTCAGGCGTGCGCCCTTGCGGCCGAGTAGACGCTGGTTAACGGCGTCGCGATACAAATACTGGCGCGATACGCCGCGCCTGGTGCCGAAACCTTCGACCAGCATCGACACGATTTCATCGAAGGCCGCGCGCGTCAGCTCGCGATACGGATTGGCGCCGCGCACCAGCTCGAATAATTCGTCTTCCTGCCATTCCTGCGCGGCGGTCTCGGCGACGATTTGCTGCGCCAGGACATCGAGCGGTTGCTGCGGAATGACCAGCCGATCCAATTCGCCGCGCCGCACCGCGTCGAGCAGCGCGACGCATTCGCATAATTCATCGAGCGATAATGGAAACAGGCGCGCCTTCGGCGTGCCTCCGACCGAGTGACCGGCGCGGCCGGCGCGCTGCAAAAAGGTCGCGATCGAGCGGCACGAGCCGATCTGGCAGACGAGATTCACGTCGCCGATATCGATGCCGAGTTCGAGCGACGCGGTGGCGACCAGCGCTTTCAGTTGGCCGTTCTTCAAGCGCTGCTCGGCATCGAAGCGGCGCTCCTTCGATAAACTGCCGTGATGCGCGGCGACATGTTCCTTGCCGAGACGCTCGGATAAATGCCGCGCGACGCGCTCGGAGTGGCGCCGCGTATTGACGAAAATAAGCGTCGTCGTATGTTCGTTCACCAAACCCGCGAGCTGATCGTACAACTGCTCCCACACCTCATTCGCCATCACCGCCTGTAGTGGCGATGGCGGTACAACAATCTCTAGATCGCGCTGCCGCTGGTGGCCGCTATCGATAATCGCGCAACTTTTCACGTCGCGCTTGCTGCCGATTAAAAAGCGCGCGACCTCCTCGATCGGATTCTGCGTCGCCGACAGACCGATGCGTTGCAACGGTTGCGTCGTCAGCGCCTGCAAACGCTCCAGCGATAGCGCCAAATGGCTGCCGCGCTTGCTGCCGGCCAGCGCGTGAATTTCATCGACGATTACACTGTGCACGCTCGCCAACATTTGCCGACCCGAGGCCGAGCCGAGCAACACGTACAACGATTCCGGCGTGGTGATGACGATATGCGGCGCGCGCTTGCGCATCGCCTGGCGATCGCTCTGCGCGGTGTCGCCGGTGCGCACCATGGTGCGAATATCGAGCGGTGCATGGCCCTGGCGCGCCATTTCTTCGGCGATACCCCGCAGTGGTATTTCGAGATTTTTTTCGATGTCGTTGGATAAGGCTTTCAGCGGTGAAACGTAGAGCACGAAAGTTTTATCGGGCAGCGCCGCACCGGGAAACAATTCACCTGAAACCAACAAACCGGGCTGCGGCGTTTCGATGCCGTAACGAATTAAGTCATCGATCGCGCTCATAAACGCCGCCAGCGTTTTACCCGAACCGGTCGGCGCGGCGATCAATACATCGCGGCCAGCCTGTATCTGCGGCCAGGCCTGTATCTGCGCGAGAGTCGGCTGAGCAAAGGTGCGCTGTAGCCAGCTCGCAACCACTGGATGAAAGAGAGAATCCAACATCGGTTCTTTATGCGGTTGTCGGCTCATAAATTCAAGAACGCTGCCTGGCGTGGACAATTCATAAAAGATCCGGCCATCGGGATATCCGGCGATCCATAAATAGCTCGGATTGTTCACAGGGCTATTCACAAAAACGAGAACACTGCCATTGACAGGCCAACCGCCCTCGACTACTGTGTTTACATACAGCTGTCACTATATACAGCTATCGGTCACAGCGTACTACAGACAACAGAAAAACTACAATCCATCCAGAACGAGCACATCAAAATGCAGGAAACCCTTCTTCTACGCGGCTGCCA
>DATIED010000380.1:0-2871 GCA_035455965.1 Spongiibacteraceae bacterium | reverse complement strand
GGATTGAAAGGCACCGACTTTGCGTAGCCGAACCCCACAATGACTACCATCAGCAAACCGAGCGGATCGATGTGCGCCATAGGATTTAACGTGAGGCGCCCCATACGCTCGGCGGTATCATCGCCCAACAGCGTGGCAGCTTTCGCATGACCGTATTCGTGCAGGGTCAGTGAAAACACGATAGCGAACAGCAGTGTAATAAAAACCTGGACTTCGCCATTGAGCAGCAGAGATAACATAGCGACCTTGCAAAAAATGTATGGCAGATTTACCGGTCGTCAATTCTAACACTCGCTAACGCGGGCTGAGCGGATCGCCGTAAAATTCGATGCCGGCCCAGCCTGTTTGCATGAAGTTGCGGATATTCTGATGATTGCTGTCTTGTGGATGCTTCAAAACGTCATCGCGGTAGTAAGCGCCAAAACAGGCCAGCGTCTGTTGGGACGATAAGTCGTGCCGGCGCGCAAACGCAAAAATCTTACAGGATCCGGAGTTTTGGCCAGCCTCGTTACGGAGCTCGCCGGTCCTGAACGCGGTGGGCTCGAATTGATACAAGATATCGATGAGACCAATCGTATCGCTGAATTGAATATTGTCCGGCACTTCTGTCAATTTGTTGATGAATGCTTCGAGCATAATGTCTTCCTGAAGAATCGATAATTTTCGCGCTGTCGGCAGATCGCCGCCGCGCGGAAATTATTGTCGCCTATTTTCTGCTTAAATATGCGGGCAAACTGCAATTCCTTGCCGCCGCCCGATCGGATGGCGCGACGGGAGGGTTATCGACCCGTCAAAGCCTCGATATTCCGCAAAACATTCAGCTGCTTCATCAGACGCATCTTGCTGCCGACACCAAGCTTCTTATAAACCGACTTTAACTGTGCCTTAGCGGTGTTTGGCGATATTTTTAATTCGATAGCAACCTTTTTTATATTGTCGTAACGAGCAATGGCCGTCAGCACCCGCTTTTCCGCCGGACTTATTTGCCACAAACTCAATAGTGCGCTGGAGCCAAAAGCCTCCTCCGAACAGGAAAAGATAAATACCAGGAAGTTGCTGCCGGAAAATGGCATACCGTCGGCAACGACTTTTGCCATCACCAACGTATACTGCTCGCCCCTCTCGGCAGCAGTGACATCCACAATCTTATACAAAAGTTCACTATTGCCATGTAACTCGCTAATGGTGCGGTCGAGTTTTGCCTGGGATTCACGCGACCTCCCCGCCAGCAATTGTTCGCCGCAGTGGTAAGCTCGCATTTTGCTCAACAACTCTTCAGCTAAGGGCGATTTTTCGAGAACCTCCAGCTTTCCGTTTAAAATAAACATCCCTATGCGTAAATGCTTTAGCAATTTTTTTGCGGAAGAGTTAAATATCTCCTGATTTTGCTCGTCGACTGCACTACCGATCATAGCCCTGATTGAATTTATTACCTTTTCAATGAGCTGTATTTCCGTCTGGCTAAACTCTCCCTGATCATGATTGCGCGTTAGCCGAAATCTGGCCTCGAGATTCTTTTGGAGCTTAATGTCGGCGCCAGCCACCGAATTCACGCGCAACCTGTGCGTAAAAATCGCGTCCGATCGACAATCGACTTCGTCCTCGTTCGATTTTTTGCAGCGCAGTGCGGCAACTTCGTTTTCCGAATAATCCTGGCTTTGATCGGTATGAAAGTATCTGCCCGTCTCCTCTTGCACGAGGCCGATGCCTTCTCCGTCGCTGATAATATGAAAGTTATTACCGTTATCGGCCACAAAGTGAATAGAACAGGCATCCAGCTTCAAGAACGATCTGGTATTTTCCAGGACCAACTGCAGGCGTTTTTCCAGCGAGTGACTTTGAGTAAGTAAATCGACCGTAGAGAGGTAATCTTTTTCGTCCATGTTGTTTTCTCCATAAAACCTAAAATCATCCCGATAACCAGCCACTTCAAAAGTCGGTCGCTTCAGAAAAATTGCGCGATGCGCCGTCGAAATTCGGCCGGCTAGGTCATTATCGAATTTCTGCAAATATAGCAATCAGTCGTTCCATCAACGTCATTCACGCTATGTCCCGATTTTTATCACACATTATTTTTTGTGTAAAGAAACTGTAACAAACCTAACCCTACTGGATAAAGCGGTTATAAGGTCGTAACAACCACAACCAAAAGCGAGCGCTAATTTTATTTTTGGAAATTATTCAGCGCGTAAAAAAATATAACGTAACTATATGCGAAAGCGGTTAACCATCCCGGTCCCAGATTGTAACAGCGCGTTAAGCTCAATGTGGATAGTTGCCGCAGAGAATTCGCACCGCGGTGCGGAATTTTTACGGCAACTCTTCGAACTGTTGCCGCAGACCATTGCCCCATGCCTGCCGCAGGCGTAAAAAATATTCGTCGTTTTCCAGCAGGCGCTCGATTCTCAATTCAAAACTATCTTCTTCGTAACCGGCATAATCGATCGGCATGCCCACCGATAAATTCGAACGAATCGTTGAATCGAAGGAAATCAGCGTGCATTTTTTTGCATGATCGAGGCTGGTATCGAAATTAATGATGCGATCCAAAATCGGTTTGCCGTATTTGACTTCGCCGATTTGAAAATACGGCGTGTCTTCGGTGGCCTCGATGAAATTACCCTGCGGATAAATCTGGAAGAGGCGCGGTCGCTCGCCGGCAATTTGGCCGCCGAGCAATACGTTGAGCCCAAAATCGACGCCGCCGATATGCTGCCCTTGCGAAGAGCGCTCGATGACTTCGTTGATAGTATCGCCGACCAATTGCGCGGCGCCGAACATCGACCCCACCGAATAGAGATTAAGCTCGTCCTCGTGTTGCGCTCGCTCGCAGAGATGGCTGATCACGCATTGCGCAGTCGCCAGATTGCC
>DATIED010000379.1:0-4877 GCA_035455965.1 Spongiibacteraceae bacterium | reverse complement strand
AAATGCTCACTGAAATGGCGGCGATGAGCGTCGACGACGGCATGGTGATGCAACTGCATGCCGGCAGCTGGCGCAATCACAATCCAGCGCTGTTCGCGCGTTTCGGCGCCAACCGCGGCGCGGATATTCCGCAGGCGCTGGATTATGTCGCGGCGCTGAAGCCGCTGCTCGATCGCTTCGGCAACGACAACCGTTTCAGTCTTATCGTTTTTACGTTGGACGAAGCTGCGTACGCGCGCGAGCTCGCGCCGCTGGCGGGGCATTATCCCTGCCTAAAGCTGGGACCCGCGTGGTGGTTTCACGATAGCCCCGAGGGCATGCTGCGCTACCGGCGCCAGATCACCGAGACCGCCGGCTTCTACAACACTGTCGGCTTCAACGACGACACGCGCGCGCTGTTTTCGATTCCCGCGCGGCACGATCTTGCGCGCCGCGTCGATTGCCGGTTTCTAGCCGAGCTGGTGAGCGAGGGGCGGCTGGATCGGGACGAGGCTTTTGAGCTCGCCTATGAGCTGGCCTATGGCTTGTCATTCTCGGCTTACAAACTCGATGAGCGCACCGTTCGCACGCCAGCTCAGCAACCGCAGAGCGGGGGGCCAATATGCGTCTGACGGGTATCGGCGAGTGCATGGTGGAGTTGAGCCGCGATGCGGGTAGTCATTACCTGCAGGGTTTCGCCGGCGATGTGTTCAATGCGTGTTATTACTATGCTGCGCTGTCCCCCGCCGATGGCGGCGCCACCTTTATCAGCGCGCTGGGCGACGATTCCTTCAGCACGGAGCTGCTGGATTTTTGTCGCGAGGTGCAGGTGGATGCGCAATGCACGCGTGAGACTGGGTCGACGCTGGGCCTCTATCTGATCCAGCGCGATGCGCGCGGCGATCGCCAGTTCTCATACTGGCGCGATGCAGCGCCGGCGCGGCGCATGATCGGTAATTTATCCGCTACTCAGCGCCAGCAGGTCGAATCCGCCCAGCTGCTGTTGTTGAGCGGCGTAACGCTCGCGATTCTCGACGATGCGCAACGCGAGACACTGCGGCAACTGGTCGGCGCAATGCGTAGGCGCGGCGGCCTGCTCGCCTTCGATCCCAACTACCGCGCGGCTTTGTGGGAGAGCGTCGATGCTGCACGACACTGGATAGACATCTTTTATGCCCTGGCCGATATCGCCTTTCCCGGCCTCGATGACGAGCGCGCGCTGTTTGGCGTGACTACTACTCCCCTGGACATACTGGGCCGCGCTCCGCTGGCAGCCGTTCCGGAAGTGGTGGTGAAGGCTGGCGAAAATACTGTTCATGGCCGGATCCATGGCACGCATTTTCGCACGACCTGCGCGCCGGTTCCCTGCATTGTCGATACCACCGCGGCCGGCGATGCGTTCAATGCCGCTTATCTGGTGGCCCGCATCCGTCATTTATCCCCGCAGGTTTGCGCAGCTTATGCCGCACGAGTCGCCGCTGCGGTGATCGGGCAGCGCGGCGCCATCGTCGATGCCGCTCTGTTGCCAAAACTCGAAGCGAGAGTCAGTACCGAATGAAAATCAGCCACGCGAAAGTCATTGTCACGAGTCCGGGGCGAAACTTCGTCACGCTCAAAATTGAAACCGACGAGGGCGTTTATGGCCTCGGCGACGCTACCCTCAATGGCCGCGAACTGGCGGTGGTGGCCTATCTCGAGGAGCATGTGATTCCGTGCCTGATCGGGCGCAATCCGCAGCAGATCGAAGACATCTGGCAGTTTCTTTATAAAGGCGCTTACTGGCGGCGCGGGCCGGTGACGATGACCGCGATTGCGGCCGTGGATATGGCGCTGTGGGATATTAAGGGCAAGGTGGCTGGGCTGCCAGTCTATGAATTGCTGGGCGGTGCGAGCCGCAGCGGCGTGATGGTGTACGGCCACGCTAATGGACGCGATATCGCGGAGACTATCGATGAGGTCGCGCGCTTCCAGGCGCTGGGCTACAAGGCGATTCGCGCCCAGTCTGGGGTGCCGGGGCTGGACAGCACCTACGGCGTGTCCAGGGATAAAATGTTTTACGAGCCGGCCGACGCTAACTTGCCGACCGAGAACGTCTGGTCGACATCGAAATATCTCGCGCATGTGCCGCGTCTGTTCGACAAGCTGCGCAGCACCTTTGGTGAGGAGCTTCATTTATTGCACGACGTGCACCACCGCTTAACTCCCACTGAAGCGGCTCGGCTCGGCAAGGCGTTGGAGCCCTATGCGCTGTTCTGGCTCGAAGATGCCGTGCCGGCGGAGAATCAAGCGGGCTTTCGCATCGTCAGGCAACACACCACCACGCCACTCGCGGTCGGCGAGGTATTCAGCTCGATCTGGGACTGCAAGCAGCTGATCGAAGAGCAGTTGATCGACTACATTCGGTCCACCGTGGTGCACGCGGGCGGTATCACTCACTGGCGTCGCATCGCGGATTTCGCCGCCCTGCACCATGTGCGCACCGGTTGCCATGGAGCGACCGATTTATCGCCGGTGTCGATGGCGGCAGCGCTCAATGTTGGCTTGTGGGTGCCGAATTTCGGCGTGCAGGAATACATGCGCCACACCGAGGCCACCGATGCCGTATTTCCGCATGCCTATACCTTTGCCGATGGTTATCTGCACCCGGGCAAGCAGCCTGGGCTCGGCGTCGATATCGACGAAGTGCTGGCGGCGCGCTTTCCCTATGCGCGCGCCTATTTGCCGGTCAATCGCCTCGAGGATGGAACGCTACATGACTGGTGATTGGATGCTTGCCGGAACCATCTCTATGGAGCGTGCTGCCTTTGCGTACCGATGATTCCGTATTCATGGAAGCGCTCCGCGCCGCGCCGATAATTCCAGTGCTGACCGTCGCCGATGTGGAAGACGCCGCGCCGCTGGCGCAGGCGCTGGCCCGGGCGGGGGTGCGCGTGGCGGAGGTCACGCTGCGAACTCCAGCGGCCCTCGATGTGATCCGGCGCATGCGCGACAGCGCGGAGCATCTGCTCATCGGCGCAGGCACTGTGCTCGACGCGAGCGCGGCGCGCGCGAGCATGGCCGCCAATGCCACATTCCTGGTGACGCCGGGGACTACACCGGCGCTGACGGCCGCGCTGGCGGAACTGGATGTACTGGCTATTCCCGGTGTCGCCAGCGTCAGCGAAGCGATGGCGCGTCGCGAGGAAGGGTTCGCGTTGCTCAAATTGTTTCCGGCGGAAATTGCCGGTGGTCCGCCGCTACTGCGGGCTCTGGCAGGGCCGCTGCCGGATTTGAAATTCATTCCTACCGGCGGTATTAGCCTGGCCAGTGTGGTTGCCTACCTAGCTCTTCCCAATGTCGCCGGCGTGGGCGGAACCTGGATTGTCACACCGACGGATATCGCCGCGCGCAACTGGTCCGCAATCGAAGATGCGGCTCGCGCGGCGCTGGCCCAAGTGGCTGTATCGCCTCGCGCAACACGGGCCCCCGAATGAACCGCAAGAACCGGTGTCCGGCGCGATATCGGCGCGCGCAGCAACGGGAATTACCATCCAATAAATTACCATCCAATAAAAGGAGAGCGAATTGATGCAAACGAAACCTTTTGTAAAATATACGGCTACTACGCTGATATGTGCATGGCTTGCAGGCTGCGGCGGAGGGACCGTCAGGGAAGCGACAACACAGGTGGACGCGACGGTCGACTGGAGCGCCGCAAAACTGCTCGGCAGCGTCGATGAAAGATTCCAGTCCTTCAATGTCGAAATGGTGGAAGTGACTGGCGGTCGGTTCTGGGCGCCTTTTGGTGGCGCTAGCAAGGAGATGTTCGAATATCGGCAGCCCTTGGATATGAACGATGCGCGGTTGCGAAATCTCACCCGGCATCTAGCTCCCGCGTATATGCGCGTTAGCGGTACGTGGGCCAACAAGACGTTCTTCGATGACACGGCGACCACCGCAAATTCGAAGGCGGCGCCCAAGCCGCCAGCCGGTTTCGATTCGGTGTTGACGGCGGCGCAGTGGGATTCTGTCAATCGGTTTGCGATGGATCTGAATCTCGAGGTGATGACTTCGTTCGCCACCAGTCAAGGAGCGCGGGATGCCCGGGGCGAATGGCAGACTGACAATGCGCGCCGCCTGATCGAATACTCCACGGCTCGACATTATCCGCTGGTCGCGGCGGAGCTGTTCAACGAGCCGAATACGGGCGAGTTGGCGGGTTTACCGAAAAACTATACCGCGGCGCAATTTAGCCGGGAATTCAAGGCACTGGCCGAGCTGCGCAATACCCTGATCCCCGGCATGAAGCTGGCGGGGCCGGGCACCGGTGCCGACGATTCGCCCATGTTCGCCACGATTCCATTCAAGCTGTTCCCGTCGGGCTCGTCGATCGCGGAGGCCACTGCGCCCGCGTTCGATATCGTCTCCTATCACTTCTATCCTGCGACTTCTTCGCGCTGCGCGCCGATGGGGCTGCCGCAAACGTCGAAGGAGGTGGCGTTGAGCGAGGCCTTCCTGGCGACCACCGAAGCAGAAGCGGAGTATTTCAAAAAGCTGCGCGACCGCCTCGAACCCGGGAAACCGATCTGGTTCACGGAGGGAGCGGGTGCAGCCTGCGGCGGTAACTCCTGGTCGGCCGAGTTCATCGACACATTCCGTTATGTAGAACAACTGGGACGACTCGCCAGGCAGGGAGTCCAGGTAGTGATGCATAACACATTGTCCGCGAGCGACTATGGCCTGATCGACGACCATAGCGGTGAACCGCGCCCCAACTATTGGGCCGCCGTGCTGTGGCGGCAACTGCTGGGCGAACGCGTGCTGGAACTGCCGATCGACAATCCGCAGCCGAATGTTTCCATCTACGCGCATTGTTTGCGTGGCGACAAGGAGGGCGGCGTTGCATTGGTCGCGGTCAA
>DATIED010000378.1:0-2056 GCA_035455965.1 Spongiibacteraceae bacterium | reverse complement strand
TAACTTCCCCCCTGACTATTTGATTGTCACTCAATTATTATTAGCTGGCAGGTGCCGATCGAATCGGCACAGCCGCGACCATCGTTCCCTGATCTGAGCAAAGACTGAAGAATCGTTTTGTTTTTCTGATGTGGCGACTTTATAGGACCGCTGTCGCACTACAATCGACAGTTAAATGTAGCGGATAAATAGTGATCAGCACAACAGTTGCACGGCTGGTCGAAGCGTTGTCTCCAGCCGCCGGTGCGATATCGGCGTTTTAGGCGCCTGCGCGAATAACACTGCGCGCCGGCACGCCCGCCACGGTCATGTGCGCGCCGACACTCTCCAGCACTACGCTGCCCGCCGCGATTTTGGCTTCGGCACCGATCGAGATTGGCCCCAATAACTTAGCGCCGGCGCTAATCAACACGCCGTCGCCAATCTGCGGATGGCGAGGACCCGGACCGACACCGCAGCCGCCGAGATTGACGCCGTGCAGCATCGATACGTTGGCGCCCACTACAGCCGTCTCGCCGATTACCAGACCGGTGGCGTGATCGACCATCAAACCGGCACCAATGCGTGCGGCGGGATGAATATCGACATCGAACACGGTGGCGATGCGATTCTGTAAAAATAATGCCAGGGCACGGCGCTGCCGGTGCCAAAGCCAGTGCGCCACGCGATAGGCCTGCACTGCATGGAAACCTTTGAAGTACAGTACCGGCATTGCGTAGTAGTGGCAGGCGGGATCGCGATCGTAATGCGCCAGACAATCTGCGGCAGCGGCTTCGATTATTCCCGGCTCGGCCTCGAATGCATCGTCGCAGACTTGACGCAGCAACATCGACGGCACGTCGCGATCGCCGAGCTTATTGGCGAGTAAAAAAGCCAGCGCGGATGCCAGCGAGCGGTGATTCAACAGGCTGGCGTGAAAAAAACTCGCGAGATTGGGCTCGCTGCCGCTCAGCGCGGTAGCGTCGCTGCGAATTTGTTGCCACAGCCAAGCGGCATTGCGCGGTGCTGAAGATGAAATCATATCGAAGCCTAGCTCTTTATTCAGGACCCAAGCAATCGCGCCCGCTGCGGCGCCGGATAATACTCGGCCGGCACCCAGACAAAGCGCTCGTAAATCGTCGTCCAGTGTCGTCGGACCGTATCGCGCAGCGCCAATGTCGAACCGTCCAGCTCATCAAGCAATAACTCAGCGCGCAGTTGCCGCTGATAACGTGCTGCCGTAGGGGCATAACTGAGATGCCAGCGCTCGGGGGCAATACCGCCGCGATCGCGATCGTAGGGGCGAAAAAATCCATAGCTTGCATCCTCCGCGATACGTTGATCGAGCCAGCGATGCAGGGGGCCGAACGGGCCGTCGGGCGCAACCTCCTCCGGAGTCAGCAACACGCGGTAATGATCCGGCACTGCGGCCCGGTCGTACACATCAATATCCGTGCCCCAATGATGGCGCGAAGCCCCTGGCAATGCCGACCAGCGTAGAATAGCCTGCACCTGAGTCCACTCGTCCAGGTCGGCGAGTTGTAATGGCACCCCATCGCTATCGAAAACCGGACGCTCGCCACGCGCTTTGGCGTTCCAAATGGCCAGTTGGCGGCTGTAATCGCGATAACCGCTGGCGATAGCCAGATCGAAACCCGCCGCGCTGGCATCCTGCCGCAAGCGGCGAAAGGCGCCGACCAAATCGCGATGAACAGGACGCTCGAGACTGGCGTGATCGATAAAATTATCGTCGCGGCCGGTTAACAACGCAGCGGTAAGCAAGGGAATTTGGTTTGTCATAGGACTGCTCTTTACACCGCCAACGGGACCGCTCTTGAAACGAGCCAATTGCCAAAAGAATAAATTTATCGCTAAATCATTGTACCGAGTTTATTAACTTGGTATAAAAAACGCGACCTTGTTATAAGAAATGAAAATTGTCCACTTGGTTAATAGGGAAAACAACTATGCAAAATGACTTGCTGCATTTAAAAAACCTGGGTAATACCTCCGTCAACTGGCTCAACGCCGTAGGTATTCAAAGCCGCGAAGACCTCGAGCGACTCGGACCCGTAAC
>DATIED010000377.1:0-5146 GCA_035455965.1 Spongiibacteraceae bacterium | reverse complement strand
CGTCGATCAATCGAGCCGGGTGGTGGAGACGCGCTTCGATTTCAAAGGCGTCGACGCGCGCTACGAGCGCGACAAATTGACGGTGACGATCGTCGCCGAATCGGAAATGCAATTGCAGCAGATGGAAGATATGCTGCGCGCGAATCTGATCAAATGCAAAATCGAGCCGAACGCGATGGAGATCGGCGAGCCGCAGCAGCAGGGCAAGTTGGTGAAAGTTCTCGTGACGATGAAAAATGGCCTCGAGACCGAACTGGCAAAAAAAATCGTCAAACTGATCAAGGATGAAAAATTAAAAGTACAGACGCAGATTCAAGGCGAACAAGTGCGGGTAACCGGCAAGAAGCGCGACGATCTGCAAGAAGTGATAGCGATGCTGCGCGCAAAACAGTTGGAGCAGCCGCTGCAATACAGCAATTTCCGAGATTAACGAATACGCTATCTGTTCGTAGGGCGCAATAAGGCGAAGCCGCATTGCGCCGAGGTACACTCCCGCCACATTTTCCCGCAGCACTTTACTTCAACAACGACGGCACAATGCTCTGCGATTATTGCGCCCTACGCAATTATTAGACGCGATAATTTTTCACGATATTTTGCAGGCGGGTACCGAGCTTCGCGAGTTCGGTACTGGCGTGCGCTGTCTGCTCGGCTTGATCGGCGACCTGGCGCGAGTAGTCGGTGACGCGTTTGACGTTGCGGGCGATTTCGTTGGCGGCCGCGCTTTGTTGCTCGGCAGCGGCGGCGATTTGTAAATTGAGATCGCTGATCGCGCTGACGTTATGCTCGATATCGTTCAAGGTATGCGCAGTGCGGCTCACCTGCGCGATACCGGCCCCGGCGCGCTGGCTGGCGCGGTCGACGGTGGTCACGGCCTGTTCGGTACCCTGCTGCAATTGTTGAATGGTGAGGCGAATAGTCTCGGTGGATTCCTGCGTGCGCTTGGCCAGCGTGCGCACCTCGTCCGCGACCACCGCAAAGCCGCGGCCCTGATCGCCGGCACGGGCCGCTTCGATCGCCGCATTCAGCGCCAGCAGATTAGTCTGTTCGGCGACATTGCGAATGGCATCCAATACATGGCCGATATCGCCGCTCTGCCGCGACAAGGTTTCGATCGCTTCGACGACCTCCTGTACTTCCTCGGTCAGCTTCTCGATTTCCTGGCGCGCCTGCGTGCCGGTCTGGCTGGCGGTCTGCAATTGATTGTGGGTGGCGGAGACGCTATCGGCGGCCTGCGCGGCGTTGCGCGCGATCTCTTGAATGGTGCTGGTCATTTCGTCGACCGCGACCGCGGCGTGTTCGACTTCGCGCGATTGATCGGCAGCGGCGCGCTGTACCTGCGCAGTGATGCCGGACATTTGCTCGGCGGAGCTGGCAACCAGTTGCGCGCCATCCAAAACTTCGCGCACGGTTTCGCGCAGACGGTCGAGCAGAGCATTAAACGAACTCGCCAATTGACCGATCTCATCGTCGCCGGCGACCTTCACGCGCACCGTTAAATCCCCACTGCGCGCAATTTCGCCGATACGTTCGGCGGTGGCCGCCAGCGGCGTGTAAATGGAGTGTCCAATGGCATATATCAGGGCACCGCCCACCAGTACGATTGCGCCGACCACGGTGTACAACACCGTGCGATCCTGGCCCGCGCCACCCAGCGAAAGCGTCAGGGCACTGGTTAGCAATAACCCGCCTACGGCCAGCCCGAGGATGATCAGAAGTTTAATGCGGACCGAAAAATTAAAGCCCATCGCCGACGATCTCCAGTAAATGGCTGGTTGCTGCCATCGATAATAATTAGGGGCACTGCCAAAAAGTCTAACAAGGTTAGATCAGCGGCTTCGGTAGCGCCATTCGTTGTCTTATTTTGCCGATTGCATACGTCGTTGCTTGAGTATGGCCATTAGTGGAGCACTTATTGCTTTTAATTCCCCATTCCATGGTGCAGCGCGGCCGGCTTATTGCAAGGTCTTGAAATGAGTGTTGCCATGACCGTTGCCAACTGTTGCCGTTGCCATGGCTCGATCGATCAGCGGATCGATGCGATGCATTCCCGCGTTTGAGGCTATCGGCCTCGGCGCGCAATACTTAAATACTTGCAGGGTGGATTTCGTTTATGCGGCATGCGGCGTTGATTTTTTGTGCGGGTTTATTCTTGAGCGGCTGCCAGCAAATGGCCTGGAAGCCGGGCGCCGGCTCCTCTGATTTAAAAAGCGATACCGCTATCTGTCGCGGCCAGGTGGCCGATGAAGCGGCGGTGCCGGACTGCTTGCAGCGCCGCGGCTGGGTGATTCGCCAGCGCCCGGTGGCAAGCGATGAAGATGTCGCCGAGGCCGCAGCCGAAACTGCCGAATCGAGCGAGGTGGAGTCGGCATCCGCAATGCCGGTGGCAGCTCCGATAGCGGCTACCGGCGTGCAACCGGCTTCTGTTCAAGCCACCGCTGGCCAGCCTACCCCTGCGCAATCCACCACAGTTCAATCGACGCCCGTTCAATCAAGCACAGCCCGGCCACTGGCCGAAGCTGCACCGGTTTCGCCCGCAGCGGCGGCTGCCGCTGCGCCTATTTCGACCACGGTGCCGGCGGCGAGCAACAAATCGGTGCCAGCCAAGCCGGCGGTGGTCGATCCGCTGGCTAAAAAGGTGCGACAAGCCTGGTGGAAAACGGGAGCGCAAGCCAGCGACCTGGCTGCCGATGAAGCAGATTGTGTCGATAAGCTGGGGCCGGCGCACCAGCCCGACCTGCAAAAGCGTTTGTATACGCGCGGCATGATCGATTGTCTGAAGGCGCATGGCTGGTCTGGCTACTGATAATTAGCGTATAAAGCGGCTAACAAAAATTGGCCGGAAAATACGATGAGTTACCAGCATGTCGTCGCCACGCAATTTGGCGGTCCCGAAGTATTGTCGTTAGTAGAAGAGCCCCAGCTGCCGGAACCGGGCGCGGGTGAGGTGCGCGTAAAAGTATTGGCGGCCGGCACCGGTTTCACCGATACGATTATTCGCCGTGGCAATTACGTGGATATCAAAGATAAACCGCCATTCACGCTTGGCTACGACTATGTCGGCTGCGTCGACAAGCTGGGCGCGGGTGTCGGCGGTTTGCAGATCGGCCAAATGGTCGCCGATATGCCCGGCATCGGCGGCTACACCCAGTACATCGTGCGTCCCGTTGAAATGTTGGTGCCGGTACCGGACGGCGTCGATCCGGTCGAAGCGGTGTGCATGCCGCTGTCGTTTTTAACCGCGTATCAAATGCTGACGCGCATCAAAACATTGCAGCGCGGCCAGCGCATTCTGATTCACGGCGCATCGGGCGCTGCCGGCACCGGCTTGCTGGTGCTCGGTGCGTATCTCGGTCTGGAAATGTACGGTACCTGCAGCCGCGGCAAATTTGCATTGCTGGAGCAATACGGTTGCACGCCGATCGATTATAAAAGCGAAGATTTTGTCGAGCGTATTAAAACGTTAACGCAAAATAAAGTGGGCGAAGCCGGCGTCGACGCGGTATTCGATGCGATCGGCGGCGCCTACTGGCAGCGCTCGTTTAACTGTCTGCGGCGCGGCGGCATCCTGATCGGTTACGGCGCGCAGAATATCGCCAAAAACGCGGATTCGTTACCGGCGGTGTTGCTCGGCTTTTTTAAATTGATGGTGCTGTGGAATATTCTGCCGAACGGCCGCAGCAGCACCTTCTACAACATCCTCACACGCCGCAAGCAAAAGCCACAGGAATTCAACGAGGATTTAACGGCATTATTCGAATTGCTGCGCGAGAAAAAAATCAAACCGATAGTCGCTGCCACCTATCCGCTCGCCAATGCGCAAGCAGTACATCGGCAAATCGATGCGGGTGAGATACAGGGTAAGGTAGTGTTGTTGCCGTTTGCGGAATAATGTTTGATGCCGATCTGTGGGATTACCCGTAATCCCACAGATCAATAGCATCTATTGTGCGGCACACTTACCAAAATCGCAGCGGATCGATATCGGTTTGTCGCCACAATTAGCGCTATAGAACTCAGTGCCGGGACCGGAAGCGGTGAATGTTGTCGCTGTGCAGTTCAGCGCCAAGGCTACGCTCTCCGCCTGATAAAGATAGCGGGTGTTTACGGCAGCAGTATTGGACGGAGATGAGATTCGAGCGGACGAGCCGCTATCAGTCGTCTTCTTGGGATAATTTCCAAAAGTCGAGTAGGCCAATTTGCAAGATCGGACCTCTTTTTCGCCCTCTTCCTCCGATACAACCTCCAGGTTTGCGCCGCCGACGAATACCCCCAGTTTGATGTATTGCTCGACAAAATAATTCTTGCCGCCCTCTGTTTGCAGGTCTATCTCGTTATTACTGAACTCGGATTCGGTGGCTATCTTATGTGCGCCGGGTGCGATCTCTTGGTAGAAATACACTTTGTTGGCGGTTTCGCCGATCCTCTGGCCGTCGATATATAAATCTTTCTTTAAAGCTTGCCCGCCAAAAGTATCCCGATAAATATAGATACCAGATTTGTCCGCTGCCGGTGCAGTGAATGATTTTAAGCGGGCATCCCGCTCGTGCGGCGCCATGGGTACCGTCGCGCAACCGGCCAAAAACATACAGGCTGCCAGTAACGGTGCCGATAAACTTTTTAACATGCTTAGCTCCTTGGTTTGTTTTTTTAGAGATTAATATCCCGTAATGCGCTATTAATACAATGGACAAAAAAGTATAGGCAGATATTAGTGTTGTGCCGGCTTATTTTTTTGCCGGCGAAAAAGGGCGAAATAAAGCAGGTTGAGTCCCTAGAGGCTGACCTCATCTCCGAAATCGATCATCCGTTTTCGTACCATCGGCGAGACTGATTAACCAGGCGCACAACTACCAGCATCACCGGTACTTCGATCAATACGCCGACAACGGTGGCGAGTGCGGCGCCCGAGTTAAACCCAAAGATACTGATAGCGGCGGCGACCGCCAGCTCGAAAAAATTACTCGCGCCGATTAATGCCGAAGGGCAGGCGATATTATGCTTTTCGCCAAGTTTGCGATTGAGCCAGTACGCCAGCCCGGAGTTGAAGAATACCTGAATCGTGATCGGCACGGCCAACATGGCAATCACAAGTGGTTGCTTGATAATTGCTTCACCCTGAAAAGCAAACAGCAAAACGAGCGTT
>DATIED010000376.1:0-3047 GCA_035455965.1 Spongiibacteraceae bacterium | reverse complement strand
TAGAGCGCCGGCAATAATTTGCGTAGCGATAAATCGCCGGTGCCACCGAAAATAACGATATCCAAGCTCGGTTGCGCGGATTGGGTCATGGTTTGTTTTCTGCCTCCGGCTTGAGCTGCATGGATACACAGTCAGGGCCTTCCTGTCCGATTGCCCAAGCAATCGCGTGTGTCAACACCGCTTGGTATTTTGGCTCCTCATAGGAGCTTGCCGTATGTCCCATAGCCGAATAGAAAACACGTCCACGTCCAACGCAATGCTTCCAGATAATCGGGTGATCGGCCCCCATGCGAACCGACTTACCCCAAAGTCCTTCCGGGGAATAACTATTTTCGTCGAGCGTCGCGAGAATATGAAAACCTTTGCTGCGCGGACTCGAGGCAAATGAGTACCATTCGTCGGTGCGGCTCCAATTTTCATCCAAACCGTCAGTGATTGGATCGCTGCGATCTTCGACGTGCACGGTTGCCACTTGAAATTGCTGCTTCATCGGGTGGCCGATAAATTCAGCGCCGATCAGTTTGTCGGTATACCATGGCCAGTTCTTGCCAATTGAGCCATCGCCCGCGCCGTGCAATGCGACAAAACCGCCGCCCTGTTCGATATAGTTTTGAAAGGCAGTGCGTTGCGATTCGGTGAGCACATCGCCGGTGACGTTGTTCCAGATAACAGTCTTGAATTTCGCAAGATCTTCAGCGTTATGTATGGCGCCACTGTCGGTGAGATAAACAGACCAGCCATTTTTTTTGGCCAATTGTTGCAACTCGACTTTGGCGGCGGGAATGGCCTCTTTGTGGATAAAGGAGTTCGTTTTAGAGAAAACTAAAATTGCCGGCTGGGTAAGTGCCGGCACTGTGGGGCGTTCGGTTTCAAAGACCGGGTCGCGAAAAAAGCCGATGTCGCGCATGGTCTTGTAATAGAAAGCTCCGATACCGAGCGCTATTACGACTAGCCCCAAAAAAATTCGCAACAGCCATTTTTTCATCGGTATTCGCCCTTCAAGTAGAAGTTGATAGTGAGCACGGTGCTTTGTTCTAAGCGCGGGCCATAATGTAGCAGTTGTTTTCTTTTATGTAAACGTTTACATTCTGGGGCTGGGTTTTCCGGCTTTAGTAGTTGAGGAAGCGCTTATAAAAAAGCCTTTAAATAGATGTTTCGAGGTAACGGCGGATGATTAATTTATCAATAAATGAAATATTGAGTGCCGCTCGGCCCGTATTGCCGGTCATCACCCTGGATTCGAGTGCAGCCGCGGGCCCGCTAGCCAGTGCATTATTTCGCGGCGGTCTACGAGTAATTGAGGTAACGCTTCGTACGCCTGCCGCCTTCGACGCGATAACGCGCATCCGCGTCGAAGTTCCGGAGTTGATCGTCGGCGCCGGCTCGGTGGTCGCGCCTGGCCAGCTGCGTGCGGCTCAAGCTGCGGGTGCTCATTTTGCGGTGAGCCCCGGTCTGTCGTCGACACTTGTCCGCGAGGCAGCTGAACTGGGCATGCCTTATCTTCCCGGCGTGATGACGCCCGGCGAAATGATGTCGGCCTTAGAGCTGGGTTGTGCGACGGTTAAGTTATTTCCGGCCGCGCTAGCCGGTGGGGTGGCGTTATTGAAGGCTGTGCGAGGACCCATCCCTGGCCTGCAGTTCTGTCCGACCGGCGGTATCGATGCGAAAAGCTGCGATGACTATCTAGCTTTGGATAGCGTCATTTGTGTGGGCGGTAGCTGGTTTTTGTCGCATGAGTTACTGCAGGAGGATTGGGCGGGCATCCAGAGCGCGGCTCAAAAACTATCGATAAAGAGGCGCAGTGATTGAGTTAAAAAATTTGTGCAGAGTTAGCTGTGCGCTAGAATCGCGAGATCACTTTCAAATTAAGAAGAATTATCGATAATGAGTTCCATAAAAGATGTGGCGCGGTTGGCGGGGGTTTCCACAGCTACGGTGTCGCGTACGCTGGCAGAGCCGGACAAGGTCACCGAGGCCACTCGTCGCAAGGTGCAGACGGCGATTCGCCGCAGCGGTTATGTTAGAAACGCGCTGGCGCGCAGTTTTCGGATGCAGAGCACTCAAACAATCCTGGTTTTGGTGCCTGATATTGGCAATCCTTTTTATTCGTTGATCATCCAAGGTCTCGAAGAGATCGCCCAGAGACATCACTATCGATTGTTGCTTGGCGATACTCAGAATAGTGTCGAGCGCGAGTTAGAGTATCTGCAAAGTGTGATGCAGCGCCAAGTCGATGGTGTGGTCTCGCTGGGGCATACCCTGCCGCCAGTGCCGTCAATTAAGGGTGGCAAACCAATTCCGTTGGTAATGGCTTGCGAATATTTGCACGACACCAGCGTGGCTTCGGTGAGCATCGATAATATTGCCGCGGCGACGTTGGCCACACAGCATCTGCTCGGCCTTGGGCACCGGCGCATCGCCTTTATCAATGGCCCCGTATCCACGCCGCTGTCCAAGGATCGTATGCAGGGTTATCGTCAGGCGCTGAAGGCCTCGGGTGTGCCCTACAGTAAGGATCTGTCGGTGCGCGGCGATTTTTCGCTGCTATCGGGCGAGGGCGCAGCGCGAGCGTTAATCGCCAGCAATGTTCAGTTTACTGCGATTGTTGCCGCCAACGATGCCATGGCGATCGGCGCGATCAAAGTGCTGCGAGCACAGGGCCGGACCGTGCCTGACGACGTCTCTGTGGTGGGCTTCGACGACATCGAGTTTGCGCAGTACGTTGAGCCGCCGCTGACAACCATCCGCCAGCCGCGTCGCGAAATAGGGCGTGCCACCATGACCAAAATGATCAAGAAGCTCAGCGACGCCACCGATCAGGCTAGTCAAATAGTGCTCGCTCACGAGCTAATCATAAGAAGCTCCACCGCGCCGCATAAGGGCGAGTAAGGTTTTTCTCTCCTGTCGCCGTTAGCGCGCGCTGCGGACGCCCAGGCTGCTTTTGTTTATCGATAAAATATTAATTACCGGTAACTTGTTTATTCTGGTGTAAACGTTTACATTTCTGCACATTATAGTTCTTGGTGAGCCGGGTAGAGTGACGACAC
>DATIED010000375.1:0-6081 GCA_035455965.1 Spongiibacteraceae bacterium | reverse complement strand
CACCCTGCCAGCGCAGCGTTCGAGCGCGCGAGCTTGTCAGCGTGGGCGCGGGCAGTTAAGGTTTGCAGATAACAGGGTGCGGGCTATTGGCGAGCAGATAAATTGGCAGGAGAGTCATCGATGTATAAGACCCGGCTCGTGCGACCGCTGAAAATTCTCGGCGCCATCTATCTGGCGTACCTGGCGCTGATGCTGCTGGTATTGACGCCGGCGCTGAATATATTGGCGCCGAAAATCTATCGCGCGCAAACCGGCGGCGAATTGCGCCTGGAAAAAATAATTCTGCTCAATCCGTTCACGCTGGCCGCGACAGTGCGCGGCGCCGCCAGCGACAACGCCGACCACAGCCGCTTCTGGTCGTTCGATAAACTGTATGCCAATGTTTCGCTATCGAGCTTATGGCGCCGCCAGTTAGTGCTCGATGCCGTGCAGCTGCAGGGGCTATATGTACAAATCGAACAAACTGCGGTCGACCGCTACAACTTCAGCGACATTCTCGATTATCGCGCGACGCGCGCCGCCGCGGAAAAAAATACCGCGCCGGCCAAGGCAGGCGGCGGTATATTTCCAATCACTATCGATAAAATTGCATTCGACGCAGCTCATCTGGGCCTGCGCGCGCCGCATAACAGCGAGCCCATGGTGCTGGAAATCGCCGGGCTAGCTGTCAAGATCGAAAATTTCAGCACCGTAGCCGTCGCGGACGTAGCTACCGCAAACTTAGCTGCCGCGGACAAAATCCCATCGAGCGCTGCTGTAAATCCACCAGCTGCGCACACGGATAACGCTATCGCAACGTTAAGCAGCGGTGCCATCGATATCAATATCGGCTCTATAAAAAATGATTTCCTGCGCGAACAGCATCCCTTCACGGCTGGCATCAATAATCTGCAATTTGCGATGGCAGCTTTTTCCGGCACCGCGCAAGCGCAGCAATATCGTTTGAATGCGCAATTGCACGCCGGCGGCGAATTAACGACCGAAGGCGCATTTAATCTCGCCGCGCGGCAGAGCAGCGGTGTGCTTCATATTCGCAATTTTAATATAGTGCCCGGCTGGGATTACCTTGCGCCGCGACTTGCTTTCGAAACGCAGCGCGCCTTGCTCGATGCCGAGCTGCCGTATCAACTGCAATGGGGCGATGCGCTCGCCTATCGCGTCGACAACGGCAGCGTTGCGTTGCGCGACGTACAGTTGAACGCGCAGCACGATGCCGATACGCAACTGGGGTTCGGCGCGCTGAATGTCGACGGCATCAGTGTCGATAGCGCGCAGGCGCGCGTCCAGATCGCTAAAATTGTTTTGGATCGCCCGACCTTGCGCGGCTGGAATCGGGCCGCGCAAATCAGCCTGATCGATATGTTCAAAATGCCGGACAGCGGTGCCTCGGACGGACCCGCGTGGCAGGCGCGAATCGACGAAGTCGCGATTCAGGAAGGTCATCTGCAATGGCGCACCGATCTGCTCGACGTACCGGAGTTAGTCGTGGCACCGCTGCAGGCACACGCCAAGCATATTCAGTGGCCGGCCACCGAACCCGCGCAATTCGATTTAAAAGCCAGCGTGAATACCGATACGCAAATTACCTTGAGCGGCGCACTGACCGCGGCGCTCGATCCGCTGCAGCGCACCGGCAAGCTAAGCGGCGACATCGCGGCGCTGCCGCTGGCCTGGGGCAACCGTCTGCTCGGCCAACAAATCAGCGCAACGATTCAATCCGGCAGCGCCAGCGCGCACTTCGAAGCGGCGCTCGACAAAGGCCAACCCACCACCCTGCAAAGCGATGGCCGCATCGATAAATTCGAATTGCAGCGGCTGTCCGATCGACAAAAATTAATGGCCTGGAAACAATTGCAGTGGCAAAAGCTGGCGCTGAATCTACCGGCACAAACACTGCAAATCGATCGCATCGTCGCCACTAATCCGTGGCTGCAATTACGCCTCAACAGCGACGGCACCAATAACTTCCAACAATTGACAGCCGAGCATAGCGCCGGGCAAACCACCACTGTCGCATCAGCGAACGCTGGCGACTCAGCGCAAACCAACAAGCCAGTGAAAAAGACGGCGGCAAAAAGCGCCGCCAAATCCACCGCGAAAGCCACTGCCGGCACGACCAGGCCGTGGTTATTTTCGGTGCGCAATATTCACAGCGATAACGGCACGCTGGATTTCCACGACAACTCATTGCCGCGCGCCTTTCATACCACCATCGCCGATTTTACCGGCGATCTCGATGGCCTCAGTAACCGGCCCGGTTCATTGGCGAAAGCAGGCTTCAAGGGCACGGTCGACGGTTATGCGCCGGTCGCGCTGACCGGCACCGTCAATCCGTTTGCCGAAACGCCGGCGTTGAATATCGCACTGGATATCACCAACCTCGATCTCGCCGCGCTCACACCCTATTCCGGCACTTACGCCGGCTATCTGATCAACGGCGGCCGCCTGAGCGTGCAACTCGCGTATACGCTGGAAAATAAACGCATCAAAGGCACCAACCACATTATTGTCAATCAACTCGAGTTGGGCGAACAGATAAAAGGTCCGAAGGTAATGGATTTACCGCTGCGCCTCGCCATTTATTTGCTCACCGATGCCGATGGCGTGATGGATTTAGGCGTAGACGTCACCGGCAATGCCGACGACCCCGATTTCAGCGTCGCCAGTATTATCTGGAAAGCATTCCGCAACGTTATCGTTAAAACAGTCAGCTCGCCATTTCGTGCGCTGGGCCGATTGGTGAGCGGCGGCGCGGACCAGGATCTCGATCGCATCGAATTTGCGGCGGGCAGCGACCATGTCGACGATGCCAGCTCCAGTAAATTAAATTCACTGACCGAGTTGCTGCAGAAGAAATCCGCACTGCGGCTCGCCATCGCCGGCCATGTCAGTCCGTGGCAGGATATCGAAGCGCTGCGCGACGCTTCACTCAGCCAGCAATTGATTGCGCAGGACGGCATAACTCCTGTCGACATTCAGCAACAATCGACGCGCTGGCAGCAAGCCGTCGCGAAATTATATAAGAAGCGCTTTCCGGCCGATAACAGCGGCAAGCTGGTCACTATGCAGATGAACGATGCGATGCGCGATAACGTCGAACTCGATCCGCGCGCGCTCGACGATCTCGCCGGCCGGCGCGCGCTCGCCGTTAAACAAGCACTGGTGACCGAGCGCGGTCTGGCGGCGGATCGCGCCACGCTCGCACCCATCGATCTCGGCGCGGACAAAAACCCTGGATTGCACGTAACGTTTGCCGTGGAGTGAGTGGCACGGCTGCGTTGCGCGCGCACCGCGCCTGACGGTTTCGATTGCTATACTGTGTCGGCAACCGACACTCTCCGACGATAACGCCGATTATTTATGCGCACCAGATCCCCTATATTTTTACCGCTGCTGTTCGTCGCCTTGTCTCTCATCGCCTTGTTACTGGGCGGCTGCAGCAGCCCGCGCTTCGAAGAGCCGGCGCCGACCCCAGGCCGCATGGACCTCGGCAACTCAACCTGGGTCAAGCAGGTGTTGTACGCGCAGTACGAGCAGTGGAAAACCGTCAAATATAAAAGCGGTGGCATGTCGAAGGACGGCGTCGATTGCTCGGGCTTCGTTTCACTGACCTACGATCGCCGGCTTGGCATCAAATTGCCGCGCAGTACCGACGAACAAGCCATCTTGGGTGTGTCGATCACGCAACGCGAACTAATCGCGGGCGATTTGGTTTTTTTTAAAACCGGTCGCGCCACTCGCCACGTCGGCATCTATCTCGAGGACGGTAAATTTCTGCACGCCTCGACCGAAAAAGGCGTGATGATTTCGCGCATGGACGATGCCTATTGGACCAAGACCTATTGGAAGGCCGTGCGCTTAAAAGCGTGAGCGGCTTTTGGGCGCCGGTGATTTTGCGCCGACGAGCAACAGAAAAAATAAAGAAAAAGACAAAGCGAATCCGGCAGCGGATTATCCAGCGGCACGCAACTGCGCGATTCTGGCGGGTCGAATGACCCGCCCTACGCTCTGCTCAACCAACGCTAATCGCAGCGCTCCATAGCAACCGCAACAGTAAAGACAAAAACAAAAACAAAAAGAATTTGGCAACCCGCTATCAAGCGGCGCCTGCCTTGGTTTTTCAAAGGTCCGAGAATACCGTACGTGAATCTACTGCCGAAAAATCGTAGCGTTAAAGTGGCGCCCCCTTGCCGGGGCGACGCGGAGCGGGCGGGTATGAGGGCCTTTGAAAAACCAAGGCAGGTGGCGCATGGCATGCAACTGCGCGATTCTGGCGGGTCGAATGACCCGCCCTACGCTCTGACCATTTGGCAGAGTATCATCAAGCGGTGTCGCATGGCACGCAACCGCGCCCCTATACCTTATGTTCTATAGATCGGAGGCGTGCAACATCTGCGGGTGCAGCGCAGTAATTTTATTGCCATTGGTGTCGAGGTAATAACTATGCGTGGTATCCAGTGTGAAATTGGCTTTCAGTTGCCCGATATCGGTCCACGCATCGTAATACTCGAGATGTACGCCCAAATCCTCCAGCGAAGCCTGTTTGACCTGGCGCGGCGAAGCAGTGGTAAAGCCCGCGCGATCATAAATATAAATGTGATACGCGCCGGAACCGTCGCCATTATCCTTGATTTCGTAATCCAGATTTATATACGGATTATGCGCAACCGGAAACACGGTCGGCTTCAAGGTCCCGAAGTCGCTATCGCTTTGATAATTGATAACGTAGTAGGCGCCACCGATGGTGGCACTGGACGTGCCGGTCGGACGTATTAAAAAGTGCGTGCCCCGGCTATCGTAGGCGACGAATTGCGCGGACGTATTCAGCGACGACGGTGTTCCCGCAATAATTTCCAACGGTAATTGGGCGAGATTTCCTTCCTGCTCGAACAGATGTCCGCTTGCATCGGTCAGTATGGTCAAATTATCGGCGGTGACCTGTATCTTGGCAGCGCCGACCGCCAGACTTAACGGCTGGCCCTCCGAATCGGTTAGCGGCACCGCAATGAACCACGCGCCGTCGTAAGGCTCCAGCTTAATACCATCATCGCCGCCCAGCGCCATGACATTAAGGGTCGCACGATAATCCGAATATGCCTGAAAGGTCGAGTTTACCGACAGCGTATAGGTATGCAGCGCAGCATCGGTAATCGCCACATGTAAATTTTTAGGCGCTTCGCCATGCCAGTTGCGCTTGATACCGCCGATGCCTAGCACCACGGTTTCGCCGGAACGCGCAGCATTCGGAATCGAAGTCAGCTGCACGCAACCACTCAAAAAAATCGCCGCTATCGAGCATAGAGCACCCAGCCTGTTAAACGCCTTCATCATCATTCTCCTTGATTGGCGGGCAATTCGCACTCAACGAGACATCGCCCATTATTTATTTTTGTCAGTACCGATTTCTATTGAAAGCTTTAGTACGCATCGATCGTTAGCTTTTAATTATCCGATCGCCAGCCGTGCAGAATAGACCCGGCCCACAAAGTTGCGAGTCGCGGAAGAGAGGGAGTTTTCGTGACAGCTCGCCCAGGCATGCCGGAAGCCTGGCAACAACAAAGCCGCGAGAATTGAACGCATGTCGACATCCTTAATATCCTTATTACATGGGGCCTAACGCAATACCATCCTCGGCGAATAATGAGGCTATTACGAGGGACTCTAACGATTGCGCGACCTGCGTATTGTTATTTTTAAAATCGGAGCATTTTTAATGCCTGAACACTTTTTATCACCGATTTTCACGCCACGCAACCAAAAACAATGCAGCCACTGATTATTGTTCCGAAAGCCAGGGAGCTTCTGAACAACGTAGCGAGCAAAGCAGTTTTTCAGAGGCTTCCTAGGATCGGCTCAGCGTGATCGCCAGATATACCGCATATAAAATGCCGTTCCCCAACAAGACCCATACCGGGATGCCACGCCCCCGCACATTCGCGCGCAGCCACGCAGCGGCCAGCAGTGTCACGACGACACCACTCAACACTTCGATGCGCGGCTGCCACGGTGTCAGCAGGATGCCGATGGCCGGCAGCAGCGTGCCTTGAAATACCATTGCACCGGTAATATTGCCGAACGCAA
>DATIED010000374.1:0-5714 GCA_035455965.1 Spongiibacteraceae bacterium | reverse complement strand
AACGCTGACATCGGTCACTGCCTACGAAGACCAGGAGTATTTGAACTATCAGGATATCGACGGTTCTGCGACTTCGTTGTCGCCGAATATATTGCCGCTGGGCAATACCCGCTATACGCGTATTCCGCTGCGGCCGCAGATTCAGGAGGATTTGCGCCTGGCCTCGGAGGACAACGATTTTTGGGATTGGCAGATTGGTGGCTATTACTCGCGTAACTCTACTCAGACAGCGGTCAACGATATCGGCGTGCAGCAGGGAACGCCGACCAATGTATTGACGACTGCGGTTTTGAGCGCCGAAGAATTCGCGGTTTATACGCATAACACGTTTAAACTTACCGATGAGCTGAGTTTGATCGCCGGTCTGCGTTATCAAGAGGCTCGGCAGAATTCGAGCGAGCCGACTACCGGCGCCATCGTCAACGCCGATGGCTCGCTTGCACCGATTTCAACGACTTTTATCGCCGCCGACGGCATCCCTGCGGAGTACAGCAATCTCACCTATCATCCGGTAACGGGCACGCTGAAATTGCAGTATTTCTTCAATCCCGATTGGATGGGGTATGTGAGTATCGACCGCGCATATCGCACCGGCGGCGCGAACCTTAATATTCAAGGTAATACGCCGAGCGATATCGCCTTGATTCCGGCGGAAAGTGCCAACAGTATCGAGTTCGGGCTAAAGGCCAATTTCTGGGATCAGCGTGGGCGCTTTGCGGTGGCCGTATACGATCAAGTGTATAAAAATTTCCAGCAGGATATTCAAAATATCACGGTGTATAGCCCGGTTTTTAATGCGCCTTCTAATTTGTCGAGCGGCGTCGCCAGCGCCAAAGAAGCGGAGGTTCGCGGCGTCGAAGCCGATGTGAGCCTGCTGCTGCTCGATAACTGGGATATCAATCTCGGTCTGGCATTCGCCGATTCGAAATACAACGATTATAAAAATAATCCCTGCACGCCGAGCGATACTTCGGTGTTAACCGCCGCGAATCCATACGCAAAATGCGATCTGAGCGGCGATCGAATGCCATTGTCGTCGCTGTGGTCGGGAACGATTGCCAGCAATTATTCGCTGCCGGCCTTCGACGGCGCCGATTGGTATTTCAATACGCTGGTGAGTTTCCAAAGCAATCAGATCGACAAAGTCACGCGCGAGACATTGGGCGGCTATTCGACGGTCGATTTCTTTACCGGCTTGCGCGCCAGCAGCGATAAAAGCTGGGACGTTAGTCTATGGCTGAAGAATGCGTTCAATCGCCGCGCCATCCTGCGCATCTTTAACCCCCAGTTAACGGATCCGGCTACCGGCGATAAATTCGACCAAGTAAGTACTAATCTGCCGCGTCAATTGGGCGTTACCGGGACCTATCGTTTTTAAGATACTTATTACTTTCAGGCACCTATTACTTTCAGGTGCCTATTACCTTTGGGTATCTATTACTTTTAGATACGGGTCGCTTTTAAATGGGATGGTGCATTTGAGCATGGCGAGGAGTGCCATGCTCTTTTTTTTAAGATTAGCGTTTAAACAGGGATAGCAGTTTGTGGATGCGACCATGGGCCGGCGACGTTGCTTTCGCGCTTTGCGAGCGTCCCCGATAGACGCAGGTCTCGCGCGCCAGGCGGGCTAAATCGTCGATGTTGGGTGGGCTGTAGTTCGAGATATAGTTCGAGCTGTATGAAGTCGTATTCATAGTGGTCACCACGTTGGATTCATTGTTATTGTCGCAATTGTTCTTTACACAATTGTTTCTTCACAACTGCTTCTTCAAGGCTGCTTCTCAAAACAGCCTCTCCACAACAGAGGGAGCAAGTTGTATTCCAACGATAGAAATAAATAGCCAATCAATAGCTTGGGATCAGGCAGCAGCGCTGCTCAATGATGGTTTGCAAAAAAAATCGACAATACATTTGCCAGCACGGCAACCGGCATTGCTGACGATCAGGCGTAAAACTGCTGATACCAGCGGCGGAATTGCGCGATCGGGCCGTCGCCATTATTAAGCGTGGGTTTTTCCCGGTAGACCTTGCCTTCCCAGATTTTTATATCCTTGCGCCATTCGCCATCGACTGCCTCGATCAATGTTCTGACTCGATGTTTAGGCAACGAGCGGTGCGCATAATAAATTTGATGCAGATAGAGTTGGCCGGCGCGCGCCGGAGTAAAGCAGCTCATCATCAACCAGTCGTTGACGCCGGTGTAGTGGGTGTAGGTGTAGCCGGGGCCGACCGTCAACGAATCGACTTCGACGGCGCCGGCCTCGCCGTAACCGGTATCGACATTATCGGTATCGTAGCCGACCACATAGCTATGGCCGTTGGGCGTGAACTTCAGTTTCACGCCATCCCAGCCGTGAATGGCGACGAAGTGCGAGAAGTCCGCGCCGTTTTCCGAAAGATCCTGCGGATGGCCGCGAAACAGATGCTCGCGCGTTTCGACGAAGTAATAATCCGGATCGTCGACCACTGGGTGCCTGGGAATATCCCAGCTCGGCGCGGCATTTTGCGCGTGGTACCAGACAAAAATAAAACCGTTAATCTCCTTGCAGGGGTAGGACTTTAATACGGCGCCGGCCGGAATATTGCTGCCGTAGGGGATGCTCGCGCAATGGCCCGCACCGTTGAATTGCCAGTGATGATAGGGACAGCGGATATTGTTATCGACGACGCTGCCGGTGCCGAGATGCGCACCGAGATGCGGGCAGTACGCGTCGACCACCGACAACACGCCGTTCTCGCCGCGAAACAACACCAGATCGCGCGCCAGGACATGCCGCGCTACCACCTGACCGACGGTAACGTCCTCGGAAAAACCGATACCCTGCCAACCGTTCGGAACGGCGGGGCGCGGGTCGATCAGATCGGAACCTAGGCGTTCTGGCAGCAGCGACATCGATTGTTCTCCTGGCGATGAAGATTGCTCGGCCTTGCGGCTAATTTAATTCGGCGAAAACCTTATTCATCATCATGTACATTTTCGAGCCGCGCGGATAGCCGATGTACTGCGTTAAAAACATGACGGCCGCTTCGAGCTGTTCCCTGGTGATTTCACCGCGCTTGAGGGCAGAGCGCGCCTGGATGCCAAACGTATTTTCCTCGCCCTGCGCGGCGATGGCGCCCAACAGCATTAACCGGCGGTCGCGGATCGATAATGTTTCATCGGCCCACAATGTGCCGAACAATGTTTCGAGCATAAAGTCGGAGAATTTATTGATACCCGGTTCCGGTTGCTGCGGCAGATCGCCGCAGTACACGGTGTTAAACATTTCCACGCCTTTTTGATGGTCGTATTTGCTCATTCGATACTCCTTAAATGGTGTGATTGCCGCAAGATCTATCCGGCGAGCGGAGTGAAGGTGATCGGCACGCTGGTATAGCCGCGCACATTGGGCGAGTGCATGCGGGTCAGGCTTTCTTTAATCACGGTAAAGTCATGGGTAATTTTAAATAATTCTTCGAAAGCAATTTTAACTTCGAGGCGCGCCAGCGCCGCGCCAAGGCAAGCATGCACGCCCGCACCGAAGCCGATATGGTCGCGCGGATTTCTGCGCACGTCAAAGGTATCCGCCTGAGGGAAATGGCGCTCGTCGCGGTTGGCGGCAATAAAAAGAATGCCGACCTTGTCGCCTTTGCGAATGGTCTTGCCGTGCATTTCGACATCCACGGTGGCGGTGCGCGCCTGCAATTGCGTGGGGCCATCGAAGCGCATCACTTCTTCGATTGCAGAGCTGATCAAAGAGGGATCTTCGGTCAGCAGCTTCAGTTGTTCGGGATGTTCGCTGAGCTGATAGGCCATATTGCCGATCAGCTTAGTGGTGGTTTCGTTGCCGGCCAGCGCCAGCAGATACAAAAAACCGACCACTTCTTCGTGCGTTACATCGCCGGCGTCTTCGGCCTGCAGGATCAGGCTGACCAGATCGTTGCTGTAGGCATGTTTGCGGCGCTCGGCCGTGAGATTGTCCAGATATTGATACATCGCCAGCGTCGCTTTTAAACCGCTCTCCGGCATCGCATAGACACCATCGTCGCGGTGCACCGTGGCATCGGACCAGCCGCGCATCAGATCCTCGTCGCACTGCGGGATTTTCAGCATGCGCGAAATAATTGCCATCGGCAGCAGCGCGGAAAAATCCTTGACGATATCCATGCTGTTTTTGTGCGCGAAGGGCGCCAGCAACTCGCGCGCCAGCGTGCGAATTTCCGCATCCAGATGGCCGACCAGTTCCGGCGTCAAGACGCGCGCCACTACTTTGCGCAGACGTGTGTGGTGTGGCGGATCCATCAGCAATAAAATGGGCGGCACCGTTTCGCCGACCGGCTCCAGCGTCTGGCCCTGACGATTGCAGAATGTTTTGAAATCGCGCAGCACTTGCACGCAATCGTCGTAGCGGGAAACCACCCAAAAGCCGAATTTTTCGTTGCGATAGAGCGGCTCGCTGTCGCGCAGCTGCTGGTACAGGGGGTAGGGGTTGTCGTGGGTTTTATGATCGAAAGGATCGAACTCTATCATGCTGTTGTGCCTCGAATCGATTGCCTGGCAGCCGGCGAGTTGCGCGCAGCACTTCAACTGGCTGCATAACCGGTAGCTGCATATGTATTGCGATGGTATGAGTTGTATGCGCTGCGACTGCATCGCCGATGCTGGAAATATTCTTATTTATTTAGCTATGCAGATATCGGTAACCAAAATTCTCGATGAGCGTGTCGGCACAACCGACCCGCCCATCGATGTACGCCGCCTCAAGCGACCGATTTGGTTTGTGCCGCGAGCACATCGTCGGTGCGATCGCGAATGTCTTCCACGGTCCAGTGCTCATTGCCATTGTTGAAGCTGGCGTTATTGACCAGCGCACGGTCGGTATAAAACTGCGTATACCAGCGGCGCAGTTGCGCCAGCGGACCGTCGCCCGCGCACAGCACCGGCTCGGGCCGATACAGTTTGCGCTCCCAGATAAAGACGTCCTCGGCGAATGCATCGTACGAATCCTTGCAGTACGCAGCGGCCGCGTGCTCGATAAACTCGGGCGTGAACTGGTCGCCATTGGCACGCACGATCACACCGAACCAATAATCCAGGGTGTTTTCGTCGATCGGGCACCAGGCGGTCAGGATCATGCTGTCGAATTGTTTACTGTCCTGCGTTTGCCAGGTGTATTGATAGGCGGGGCCATGGCTGATATTGCGGACATACAGTTTATCGTCCTGCACGTCTTTCGCCAGACGGGTGTGTTTACCCCAGGTCAGTTCGCCGCAGATATGGCCGTTCCAGACCGGCAGCCAATGATCGACATCGAAGCCGTGGATCGGTAGCAAATGGCCTTTGTCGACCACATTCTCCATCACTTCGCGCGCATGCGTTTTGATCGTGATCTTGAAGCGATGCCAGCCCTTGGTCCAGCCGTTATTATCCGGCGAGCTTTTCGGTAAGAACTCTTCGCAGACCGGCACCTCGTATTCGGGCTCGCCGTGCTCGGGGTCGTACCACACCATGACTGTGTCGTTGATTTCGTGGGTGGGAAAGGCGCGCGTCTTGGCGCGCGGCGGAATTTTTTCGCAGTAGGGGATTTCGACGCATTGGCCTTCGCCGTCGAAGCGCCAGTGGTGAAACGCGCAACGCAGCGTGTTGCCCATGACGGTACCGGCGGACAGATCCGCGCCGAGGTGCGGGCAGAAAGCCTCCATACAGCGCACCTTGCCGTCCTCGCCGCGATATA
>DATIED010000373.1:0-2204 GCA_035455965.1 Spongiibacteraceae bacterium | reverse complement strand
TAGTCGTACATATAGCCGACCGAGGCGAAGCTGATATCGAACGCACCGAAACTGATTTCCGAGTAATGCAGTGAGGTCTGCAGCAACAACATCATCTCTGCAGAAATTTTTACCGGGTGTTGCGTGGCTTCGCGATTGATCAACGCCAGCTCGCTGGTTTCGATCCAAGGGCTCATGGCATTGTCGATGCGCACCATTTCCTGCATGACGGCCTCGATCGCCGTCTGCGCCGCAGTTGCATCGTCGGCCCATAATTCGACGCTGATCGCGGTGCCCATAATGGCGCGTTTATCGCTGTACCATTCCGCGTGCGCATTAGACGCGCCAAGCGATAAAAGATTGATCGCCAGCAATACCGGTACCGCCCAACGACTACGCGACTTATTCAAACCCACACCCCTGCAATCGTTGGGCTCAGAGAAATTAAATTCACAAAACTAATATCAATAATCGACAACTAACGACTAACAACGAACTACTAACAATTGGCGCTTACCATTTACCGCTTCTTTTAATCTGCCAATGTCCCTGCGCGTCGCGCTGACCGCCCAGGAATAATCCGAGCCCTTCGCGAAACTCCTGCGGCAACGACTCCGTCGGGCTTAACAACAATTGCAGCGAATAGTCTTTGTCTTTGAAATTCACCGTCGCCTCGCCATTGGCAGCAAGTGCGCCCTGGCCCTGCAGGACCGCATGAATACGGGCAGACTCTTTCATATCCAATTGACAACTATAATCGCCAAGCGCCACCCAGCGCGAACTCCACTGCCACGCTGCTTGTTGCCACGATGCTTCACCCTCCAATTCACGCACCAGCGGCTCGCGACGCGCTATTTCGACGCGCGCCAATTTTAAGCCGAGCAAACCATCGGCCGGCATCGGTAACCAATGCGCCAGCGCGGCCACCGGCAACGCCGCGCGCACATCGCGCAACTGCACAGATCCCAGCGGGGATAAGCGCACGTTCGCATCGATGAATTGCTGACCGTAATTGGCTGTTATATGCGCGCCGGGATGCAGCCACAAGAGCGACCAGGGACTGAGCCGCCACTCGACAGTACCCAGCGCAATGCGCTGATCATTATTCTGCCAAAACGCGGCGCCGGCACGCCCGCGCCAAAAACCGCCCTCGGGTATTTGCAATTCGAGTTGCGGCGCTATCGGCTTTAACACAGCAACCATTAAGCTGGCTGGCGCAGTCCATAATAAAGAAGCGAAGAACCATACCGCTGCGGCCGCTACGGAAATGCGTCGACGCCGCGCAGTGCGTAATAGCGCGCCACCATTGACGGCAGAAAAGCTGGCTAAGGAATTTTTGAAAGACGACATTTTTTGGGAATCGCTCGCGGTCGAAATAAGTCGATTGTGCCGCGCTTGCGGCAGGTAAAAAAGCACGCAACGTTACGGCCGATAGAGGCGCACCGAAATATTTACCAGGCCGGACGCGGAGCCGGGTGAAATACCCAACTCGCGAATAGTCACGCTGTGTTTATCTTCTAATTCGTGCAACCAGCGCAGCACTTGATCAAAGCTCGCATTATCGAGCCGGACCTGTGCATCGCCGCTACTGCCCGGTTGAAAACGACTCATATGCAAACCGTCGGCCGCTACCGTTTCGTCGACCAATTGTGTCAGGCTCTCGCCCTGGCTGGGGTTGTTTTTCGCATTGCCCTGCTGCAACTCGCGATACTTCGCCGCCAATTGATTCATATTCGCCACGCTCTGCGTAGCCGCAAGGTTTTGCTCCGCCAGGCGACGATTGGCTGTCGCCAGCGGATGCCACAGCATTTGATAGAGAACGTATAGCAGCAAAGCCGCCGCCAGTAACGCCAGCATCGCTTGATCGCGCAAACTCAGTTGCTGTTGTAATCGCGCCAACATTTAGTGTCGCTCCGTAATGCGCAATTGCGCGCGAGTTTTTTCGCCATCGGCATTACTGCCGACCAGTTGTGCGGTCAAGCCAGCTTTTTCCATCGCCAGCCGCACCGCTTCGATATCTTTGAAAGCGGCGGCGCTAACGCTCAAACGCAGCTCGCCTTGTTTTTCACTGTAGGTGAGATTTTGCACGCTGATACCGGCAACACTTTTCAAAGCGCTGCCGATCTGTTGCAGTAACGATAACGCCGCACCGCCCTGGTGCCCCTGCAACCCCTCCACCTTGCGACGCAGTTGCAACTCGGGATCATTGACGACGCCGCGCGGCT
>DATIED010000372.1:0-2743 GCA_035455965.1 Spongiibacteraceae bacterium | reverse complement strand
AAAGGCGATAAAGCGCAATTTGCCGTATTGCCGGAAGAGGCATTCGGGCAGCCGAATCCCAACAACATACAGGTCTTCAAGCGCTCGGCCTTCGCGGCCGACATGGATTTGCACGAGGGCCTGGTGATTTCGTTCGCCGATGCCAGCAAGGCCGAATTGCCAGGCGTGGTCAAATATATCGGCGCGGACGAAGTGACCGTTGATTTTAATCATCCGTTGGCTGGGCAGACATTGATTTTCGCCGTCGCCATTGTCGATGTAATGAACGATGCAGCCGCCGATAGGCGATAAGGTGAAGATGTGAGCGAATTACTGCCGATCCGGTTAGCGAATCCACGCGGTTTCTGTGCCGGCGTCGATCGCGCCATCGAAATCGTCAATCGCGCGCTCGATGTATTCGGGGCGCCGATCTATGTGCGTCACGAAGTCGTGCACAATAAATTCGTGGTCGATAATCTGCGCGAGCGCGGCGCCATCTTCGTCGATCAATTAATTGAAGTGCCCGACGATGCCATCGTAATTTTCAGCGCGCACGGCGTATCGCAGGCGGTGCGCAGCGAAGCCGATCAGCGCGGCTTAAAAGTATTCGACGCTACGTGCCCCCTCGTTACCAAGGTACATATAGAAGTGACGCGCTATAGTCGCGCCGGCAGCGAATGCATTTTGATCGGCCACAAAGGCCATCCTGAAGTCGAAGGTACCATGGGTCAGTACGACCACAGCTATGGCGGTGCGATTTATCTGGTTGAAGATGTCGGTCAGGTGGCGACGCTCGAAGTTAAAAATCCCGATGCATTGTCATTCGTCACGCAAACCACCTTATCAATGGACGACACGGCGCAAATTATCGATGCGCTGCGCGCGCGCTTCCCCAAAATTCACGGTCCACGCAAGGACGATATCTGCTACGCGACGCAAAATCGTCAGGATGCAGTGAAGGCGCTGGCGGCGGAATGTGATCTGGTTCTCGTAGTCGGCTCGCCGAACAGCTCCAACTCCAATCGATTGTGCGAGCTGGCCGCGCGCATGGGTGCCGATGCCTATTTAATCGATTCGGCCGCCGATATCGTGCCGGCCTGGCTGCATAATAAGAAACAGATCGGCATCACCGCCGGCGCCTCCGCGCCTGAAGTGCTGGTCAAGCAAGTCATCGAGCGCCTGCAAAGCCTGGGCGCCGCCGCTCCCCTCGAAGCCCCCGGCATCGCCGAGCACATCACCTTCTCGCTGCCGCGCGAGCTGCGCATTGTCGAGCTATGAGCTACGCTTGAACCGACAATAACGGTATTCCAGCAAAAGCATTGGCCGCTGCCGTCGACGCGGCCAATTACACCACTCGTCCGGAACACTTTCACCCTCTGAGGGTTGCTTTGCTATATGTCTAGCACTCCATACAAGACTGGCTTTATGAAAAGGCGCAACGCGGGTTTTACTTTGGTCGAACTAATGGTGGCGATTAGCATCGCCGCGATTCTGATCGCCATTGCCGCGCCCAACTTTACCGATACAGTCAAGGCCAATCGGCTGCAGAGTCAACTGACCGATCTGCGCGGCGATTTGAATTTTGCGCGCTCCGATGCCGTATCGCTGGGTCGTTATGTAACCGTTTGCCCGAGCAATGATAACTACTCATCCTGCAGCGGCAATTGGGGCGATGGCTGGTTTATCTTTATCGAGAGCGACAAGAGAAATAATGTGGGTACTTATGAGTCGGGCGACACCATTGTCCGTAAGCATCCGGGCCTCTCGGGCAACTCGCTGCGAGTTGTCGATAATTCTTCGCCCGTAGTGACGCAAGGCCACATTACTTTTTTTAACAGCGGCGATGTAAGCGAGCCCAAGCCGCTCACATTATGGGTATGCGACGCCGGTAAAAATGTGAAATTCGCGCGGGCTTTACTGAAGGTTGGCGCCGGACAGTTTTTATATTCGAAGCAAAATGCCAGCGGTATCTATAAGGATGTGAAGGACGGTGCACTCACATGCCCATAATCAATCGTAGGCATCAACAAGGTTCCAGCCTGATCGAAGTTATGATCGCGCTACTTATATTGGCCATCGGGCTTTTGGGTTTTGCCGGCATGCAGACGCGGGGCCTCGTTACCGGTCGGCAAGCCTTTTTGCATTCGCAGGCCGAATTGCTGGCCGAAGATATGCTGGAGCGCATTCGCGCGAATAAATCACAGGCCAACCTCTATACCATGGGTATCGCCGATGCTGGGGTCGATAACGGCTGCGATACTAAAAGTTGTACTGCGATCGAACTGCGTCAATGGGATCAACGTAAGTGGCAATCGCGACTGGACAGCAGTTTGCCGGGTGGCGTCGGTGAAGTGCTGGCAATCGTTGGCGGCAACCCCTATACGACGTTGAAGATTACGGTTCATTACGATTTGGATAAGGTAAGCGCTAGCGACGCCGATAAATACAAATACGTTTTATCCTCGCAAATTTATCAATGAACGATTAACGCCATGACCTTAAACGATTTTAAGCAAAAGCAAGGTGTCGATTCGCAGCGCCGGGCGCGAGGGTTTTCGCTGATCGAATTAATGGTGGCGATGGTTATCGCGTTGATTGTGCTGGCGGGCGTTTTGAGTAGTTTTCTCGCCAGTAAACAGGCCTATCTCTACAATCAGGAAGTCGCCTTTATTCAGGAAAATGCGCGTTATGCCGCTGCTTATTTAAGTGCCGATATTCGCGAGGCCGGCAATTTCGGCTGTAGCAACGATTCGGCGGCAAACTC
>DATIED010000371.1:0-4737 GCA_035455965.1 Spongiibacteraceae bacterium | reverse complement strand
CAAAACAATTTGTCATTACCCGATTGGCCACGTGCGTGGGGAGATGCTCCCGTAACGGCGACCTTGCGCGCAACAGCAGCCGATTTTTTGGTGGAAGAACAGCTGGGTTTCGAGCTGAGCGGCAGCGGCGAACATCACTGGTTATGGGTTGAAAAAGAAAACCTCAATACCAGCGATGCCGCTCAGCGCCTGACGCGTTTCGCAGGCTTGCACGAACGCGATGTGTCGTTTGCCGGACTGAAGGATAAGCGCGCAATAACGCGCCAGTGGTTTTGTTTACATCTGCTGAATCGCGAAGTGGATTGGTCGAGTTGGAACGATCCGGCGCTGCGCATTTTACAAAGCAGCCGGCACGATAAAAAGTTGCGGCGCGGCGCGCATCGCAGCAATCGCTTTCAGATTGTTTTGCGCGATGTGAGTGGCGATATCGCCGTTTTCGAGCAGCGCTTGGCATCGATTGGCGCACACGGCGTGCCGAATTATTTCGGCGAGCAGCGCTTCGGCCGCGATGGCCGCAATATCGAGTTGGCGCGCCGCTGGCTGGCACAGGGGCGGCCGCGGTTGCAGCGCCAGCAATTAAGCTTGAATTTGTCGAGTCTGCGGTCGTTTTTATTCAACGAAGTATTGGCGCAACGCGTGTTGGCGAATAATTGGTGTACGCCGCTGCGCGGCGAAGTATTTGCGCTGCAGGGCAGCGCCAGTGTTTTTCGACAGGAGCTGGACGAGCTGTTGCGGCAGCGCATCGATAGCGGCGATGTGCATTTATCCGGGCCGCTGCCGGGTAGACCGGCGAGCCTTGCACCGGAGGACGAAGTGATGGCGTTGGAGCAGCGCAGTCTCGCCCAGCATGCGGAGCTTGTCGCGGCGTTGAGTGCCGCTGGAGTGGATGCGATGCGTCGCAGCTTGCGGGTTATTCCTACGGATTGGCGCTACACACGCCTCGACGATAATGCCTGGCAGCTAGACTTCAATTTGCCGAAGGGCTGTTTCGCCACCGGCATTGTGCGAGAATTGGCGCAGTTGCGTATCGGTTCCGACTATGCAAATTAAGTGCGGCCAAACTTGGCTGGAAGATTAGGAGTGAGGCCTTGGAGTCCGAACATTTCGCCGGTATAGGGATGACCTCCCAACGTACCCGCGATCGAATGATGCAGCGTTTGCAGGAGCAAGGTATTCGCAGCCTGCCGGTGCTGGATCTCATGCGCAGCACTCCGCGGCATATTTTCCTGGATGAGGCGTTGGCGCATCGCGCCTATGAAGATAGCGCTCTACCGATCGGTTTCCAGCAGACTTTATCGCAGCCTTATATCGTTGCGAGAATGACCGAATTGTTGTTTCAAACAGGGCCGCTCGCACGCATTTTGGAGATCGGCACTGGCTCCGGTTATCAGACGACGATTTTGGCGCGCATGCCGGATGTTCAGCAGGTCTTCAGTGTCGAGCGCATCCATGTTCTGCAGGAAAAAGCGCGTCAGCGCCTGCGTCAGTTACGCATTCACAATGTGCAGCTACGACTTGCCGATGGCGGTTTTGGCTGGGCTGAGCAAGGGCCTTTCGACGGTATTTTATCTGCCGCTGCGCCGCGCGAAGTGCCGCGCGAACTTATTGACCAGCTCGCGATCGGTGGTCGTCTGGTGATTCCTGTTGGCGACGAGCGCCGCCAGGAGCTGATGTTGATCGTAAAGACTGCGGAGGGTGTGGTATCTACAGTCATCGAACCCGTGAAATTCGTGCCGTTAGTGAGCGGTATAGTGCGAAAATAACGATTTTTTTAGATTTTTTTGAAATTAAAATATTACATTTTTTCGATTTTAGTATCTATAAAAAGCCCTTATAAGCAGCTTTTTTGATCTCTGCCCCTTCTTGTTTTTAGCGTTATATTAAGTAAAATCAAAAAATTAAGTGCCAAAGCTCATGTGAGTGTTATGTATTAATGGCGCGTGGCCTTTTGTACTCGACGCGTAAAAGGTATCGAGAAGTATGCTACCGGCCATCGATCGAAAACTCATTTTTTTGCTGCTGCTGTCGTTCGTTGGCTGTGTGCAACAACCCGCTAAAGTGCCGCCAATCGAGTCTTTTGAAGTGCCATCGCGGCGTATTGAGCGGCATGTGGTTAGTGCCGGAGAGACCCTTTTTTCTATCGCCTGGTCTTATGGAATAGACTTTCGGCGGTTGGCGGCTACTAACAATCTAAGTCCGCCGTACACTCTTGCCGCAGGTCGAGAGCTGCGGCTGCCACAACGTTCGGAAGTAACTAAGGCCACTTCCGGAGACGACCAGAAAAAGGGTGGCAGGCAGCGCTCTGCAGCGATGGACGGCCATGCCAAAGGGGAGCATTCTGCGGGTGTGCAGGCAAGGAACGACGAGCGCAGTTGCAGCTCGATTGTCGCCACAGTGAAGGTGTTAGATGGCTGGCACTGGCCCGCTGCCGGCGCTGTCATCGACCGCTACAGCGTTCACAATCCGCGGCAGAGGGGTATTGATATTCGCGGCGAGTTAGGCGAGCCTGTGTATGCAGCGAATAGCGGCAAAGTGGTTTACGCAGGCAGCGGCCTGGTGGGATATGGCAATTTGTTAATCGTTAAGCATAACGATCGATATCTCAGTGCGTATGCCTATAACAGCCGACTTTTAGTCGACGAAGGGCAAATAGTTAAAGCTGGCGACCGAATTGCCGAGATAGGAGATAGTGGCACCGACTCGGCAAAGTTACATTTTGAGATTCGTTGCGATGGCGAGCCTGTCGATCCTCTGCGCGTTTTACCCGCGCGCTGATCGAGTGGTGGTTGCGAAGATTGTCGAAGCGAGCGTTATAAAGCCGCTGCTCTGTTCGCCTCGATGTGTGGCAGAGCAATAATTATTAAATCGTTCAGGAAGGGTGAAGCCTATGCAGATCGAGAGAGACGGTCAGTTCAGCGGTAGCGATTTCGATGGCCTCCAGGGTGTAGAAGAGCTGGAGTTCGGCCTCGATAGCGATGAGCGATCGTTGGCCGAAGGCGATACCCTGATGGATTCTGCCGATGATGCCGATCACGAGCGCGGCGAAACGGTTAAACCCACTAAAGTTTATACTGGTCGCGTCAGTCAGACCGTCAGCTTGCAGAAAACCCTGGATGCCACTCAGCTCTACCTCAACGAAATTGGCTTCTCCTCTCTGCTAACCCCCGAGGAAGAGGTTTACTACGCGCGTCTCGCGATGAAGGGCGAAGAGTCCGGTCGCAAACGGATGATAGAAAGCAATCTGCGATTAGTCGTAAAAATTGCCCGTCGCTACGTCAATCGAGGATTGTCGCTGCTCGACTTGATCGAAGAAGGAAACCTGGGCCTGATTCGCGCGGTGGAGAAATTCGATCCCGAGCGCGGCTTCCGTTTCTCGACCTACGCTACCTGGTGGATCAGGCAGACCATCGAGCGGGCAATCATGAATCAAACGCGCACTATTCGTTTGCCGATTCATGTGGTCAAGGAGTTGAATGTCTATTTGCGTGCGGCGCGCGAGCTAACCCAAAAGCTGGATCATGAGCCATCCGCCGAAGAGATCGCCGATCTGCTCGATCGACCGGTGGAAGATGTTAAACGCATGCTCGGATTGAACGAGCGCGTGACCTCGGTGGATACTCCGCTAGGCCCCGATTCCGATAAATCGCTGCTGGATACCATTCCCGATCTGCAGGTCTCCGATCCCGCCGAGCTTCTGCAGGATGAAGATATGCGTACCAGTATCGCCGAGTGGTTGGGCGAGTTGACCGAGAAGCAGCGCGAAGTGGTCGCGCGCCGTTTTGGCCTGCGCGGTTACGAGAGCAGTACGCTGGAAGAGGTTGGCCGCGAAATTGGTTTGACGCGCGAGCGCGTGCGGCAAATTCAGGTCGAAGCGCTGCGTCGCTTGCGCGATATTCTGGAAAAGCATGGCCTTACGGGCGAGTCGGTGTTTAACTGATAGCGATCGTTAAGGAAAATAAAAAAGCCGCTGAACCAGCGGCTTTTTTATTGGGGATAACGATTGATTTCGTCTGCTTAGCTTATCGTGCCCTTCATTTTTTCTTCGCTGCGGACGGCGCATGGGCTTCCAGCACCTGACGAACAGTCGCGACAAAATGCGCGACGAGCTGAGATTGCGCTTCATTCACCCATACCAGTGCCAGCGTCAATGAGCTGTTTAATTCGGCGACCGGCTTCAGCACGACATCCGGTTGGGGTGCTATGGTGGCGACGACGAAACTTACCCCCATTCCTACTGCAACGAGATTCAAGGCCGTCGCATCGCTATCGGCCTCTTGAATGATTCTCGGCGTAAAGCCGCTGCGCAGGCATTCGCGCCGCAATGCGTCGGAGTAGTAGGCATTGCGAGAGCGTTCCAGCCAGATAAACGACTGATCGACCAGATCGCGCAGGTGCACCGACTTTTTTTGCGCTAGCGGATTGCTGTGATGCATTGCCAAATAGAATTGATCGGTGGTTAATGGTAGTCGTTGCAGATCTGCGTCATGCTCCGGCGACAGATAAATGAACCCGGCGTCGAGCTCGCCCGCCTTCAACGCCGCGCATTGCGCGGGGGAGTTCAGTTGATTCAGGCGCAGTATCACATTGGGGTGTGTCGACCGAAACTCACTGATCGAGCGCGACACCAGCGGCGAGCGTGCCGCGGTTTCGCGAAAACCAATACGCAGCGTGCCGAGCTGTCCCGCCGACGCCTGCGCCAGACGCTCTTTGGATAGCTCGAAATCGCGCAGAATACGA
>DATIED010000370.1:0-10544 GCA_035455965.1 Spongiibacteraceae bacterium | reverse complement strand
GATACTCGTCGATCTCTTTGCGGAAATTAGCACCGGTGCGCAGATGCTCGGCATCGATATAGTTGTGTTGCACCATCAGGCTTTTTAATTTTTTCTGTACGGTCAAAATATTTTGGGTAGTTTGGCGCAGTTCGAGGCGCTCTTGAAATAATTGCAGAATATGATCGGTGGCGGCAAAAATATCGCGCAGCCACAGTTGCTCCCGGCTATTTCTTTCGTGGAATTCGCCCTTGCCATACAGCAGGATTCGGCAGGCGGAATAAATGAACATGACGCCTTCTCTAACCTCGGTGATCGGCTGCCCGGCACTCGGCATCATCGATTTCAACAGTTGTTTGCTATGGTCGTCGACTCGACCTTCGCTCGATACCCAGATTTGCTCCTGCTTGCCTTTTATATAAACCACCGAAGAAATATCTTTTTTTGTCAGCCAGGCGACTAAATGCGCGCCGGCGCGCTCAAGACTTTCGGCTGACGCTAGGTGCTCGATCAGTTCGAGCACGCCGCTTTCCACCAATACGGATTTTGATTCCGGCTCGATCGGCGGCGCTACGGCTGTGGCATCGAGCGCGGTCGGCTGGCCGGGCAAGTCGTTGTCTGCAATAGTCCGGCGCAGATTTTGTATCTGCTCGCGCAATGTCTCGGACTCCATTTCTAAAATAGTGGTGCAGTTTTCGTAGTCGCGCAGTTGCAGCTTGAGTTTATTCAAGACATCGGATGATATTTGATATTCGGAGCTATCCTTGCGCAGCAGCGTTATCTCCTTCTCCATCTCGAGGATCAATTGACGTTGCTGGCGGTTGATATCGCCCATTTTTTTCATTTCGTTTATAGAGTTGGTATAGGCGGATTCCATTTCGTTCAGCAATTCATGGTTTTCTTCGCTGTTGCTACGATTGAAGTCCTTGGTTATGGTCAGATGATTAAGGGCATCGGTCGGGTTGGTCTTTCGATTCGTTTCGATGACGGCCAGTTTCTTTTGGACGACATCGTATTTGCTCTGCGCAATCGCGAGTTCGCGCTCTAATTTTTCGATGGTTTCCAGCAGGGTGGTGCTGTTGTTTTCAACATTACCCAGCGCGGAAAAAAGGCCCGCATGCCTTGCGTGGTCCTGCCGGGTTTGAGCGGTATTCCTGTCTATTGCCGACTCACCCGGCGCGGTATTGCGCGCTTTGAATTCCTGGATAAGTTGCTTTTGTGAAGCAACTGCGGCCCGCGTTCTCTGCAGATAGTGTTTGGATTCGACGCTGCTCCATAATTGTGTGCCAGCCGCACTGTTTTTATCGTCGTTTTGTCGCGTTAGCCGCAACAGCGGCATGGCCGCACTTTCCAGTAAAGCGTAATCGCTATGGCGCTGGCCGCCCTCCATCAGGGCGGCCAACTCCGCGTCCAACCAACAACGGCGCATATGCGCGAGCCGGCGCGCCGGATCGCTATTGTTGGCGGTAGTTTGCGTTTGCAAGCGATGGCGCGTGATACGGCCCTCGCGCTGCAGGAAATCTTCGACGAGCTGTTCGGAGTTTTGCCGCATGACGCGTTGCAATTTATCGATTTGCGAACGGCTGCTATAGGCCACATATAAGAAAGCCGAGACTGCGAGCAACGAGATTAACAGGCTGGGTATCCATGCCATCAGAGTTTCTATCACGTCTCTATTCCTTGCGGGCCGTCACATCCTGCTCAGAGAATAGATGACTAAACAGCTTTAGTTCAACAGGGCGCAGTATTAATGGCTCGGCGACGGCCGCCGTTCGATTGTTGATTGCACAAAACTGCGGTATGGTTGATTCGAGAGCGCGGCTCAGCTTCGCAGGCCTGTTGTGCTGCGATGCAGCGATAGAACCAGTTGAGTGGCCCTGGCCGGGCTGAGCGGTGGCGGCCATTCGCTGTTTTTGCGGCGATGCATATTTTGCAGCAATTTTATGCGGTTGCGAATGGATGTTCGATTCGCGATAGATATCAATCGCGCAACGAAGCTGGAGCATCGACGATGCCGATCGGAAAGCTAAAACAATATGCCCATCGGCAAGCGGGCGCTGCGTATTGCATTGCGCTGATGGGTTTACTGAATTTAGTCGGGTGCTCCAAAACTGCGCCGACCTCGCCCCCCGTCGATGTTGCCGTCATTACCATGGTGCCGCGCGCGGCCACCGTCACCGAGGATCATGTCGCACAAACGGAGGCGCGCAACGCCATCGAAATCCGGCCGCGCGTTGGCGGCCTGCTGGAAAAACAAAACGTCGTCGATGGGCAACGCGTGCGGCAGGGAGAATTATTATTTGTCATCGATTCGCAGCCCTATATCGCGGCCCAGGCGCAGGCCGAGGCGACGCTGGCGCAGGCGCGGGCGGCGCGCGACCAGTCCGAGCGCGATCTGGGGCGCGTGAAGCCGCTGCTGGCGATCGATGCGGTGAGCCAGCAGGATTACGACGCTGCGGTCGCTAAACACGATGCCAATCGCGCCTCGGTGGAGGCGGCGCAGGCGGCGGTAAAAACTGCGCAATTGAACCTCGGTTACACCTCTATACAGTCGCCGATCGACGGTGTGATGGCGCGCGCGCAAATCAAAGTGGGCGGCCTGGTGACGGCGTATTCGACGCTATTGACGACGGTATATTCGATCGATCCCATGTACGTCAATTTCAGCATCAGCGAGCAGCGCTTGTTGTCGATGCAAAATCAATTGGGGCGCGCGCCCGATCAGGATTCGAAAACGGCACCACTGTTCAAGCTGATGCTGGCGGATGGCTCCGAATACGCGGAGGCACCGAAATTAAATTTCATCGACCCCGCGGTCAATCAAACTACCGGTACTCTCGCCGTGCGGCTGGAAGTGCCGAATCCTAAACATCTGTTGCGCGCCGGCCAATTTGCCCGCATCGTCGTCGCCTCGCAGCAATTGAACGATGCGATGATCGTGCCGCAGCGCGCAGTGCAGGATCTGCAGGGCAAAAATTATTTGTGGGTGATCGATGCCGAACATAAAGCACAAAATCGCGCAGTCGAAATGGGCGCGCGCGTCGGCAACGATTGGATCGTCGCCAGCGGTTTGAAGGCGGGCGAAATCGTTGTGGTCGACGGCGTACAGAAATTGAAACCGGGTACGCCGGTGAACGCGCAGCCGCTGGTCGAGCCTGATACCGCGGCTAACACCACAAGTAATGCCGCAACTAAGACCGCGAACCAGACGGGTACGCCACCGTGATCGACTTCTTTATCGATCGACCGATTTTTTCGACGGTACTGGCGATTCTGATTACGCTGGCCGGCGGCGTCGCGTTGCTGCAATTGCCGATCGCGCGCTACCCGCAGATCACGCCGCCAACGGTGGTGGTATCGGCGACGTTTCCGGGTGCCGATGCGGCGACCATCGAGCAGTCGGTGGCGGCGCCGATCGAGCAGCAAGTGAACGGCGTGCCGCACATGATTTACATGGATTCGAAAAGCTCGAACGACGGCTCGTATACGCTGACGGTGACGTTCGAGGTTGGCACCGATCAGGATATCGCCGCGGTCGACGTGCAGAATCAGGTGTCAATCGCGCAGCGCACGCTGCCGCAGCAAGTTGTACAGCAAGGGGTCGTGGTCGCCAAACGGCAGCCGAGCGTGTTGATGTTCGCGGCGATCAGCGCTACCGACGAACGCTACGATTATTTATTTTTATCCAATTACGCGACGCTGCACGTCTACGACGCATTGGCGCGGATACCCGGTGTCGGTCAGGTAGTCATTTTTGGTGCGCGCGATTACGGTATGCGCATCTGGCTCGATCCGGAAAAAATGGCACGACTCGGTGTTACCACGCAGGATGTCAGCGCGATCGTCGGCGAGCAGAATGTCGTGGCGCCAGCCGGTACCATCGGCGCCGAACCGGCCCCGCCGGGCCAGCAAATGCAATACAGCGTCAGCGTGCAGGGACGCCTGGCCACCGTGCAGGAGTACGAGAACATCGTCGTGCGCGGCCAGAACGACGGCACCATCGTGCGGCTTAAGGATGTCGCGCGCGTCGAATTGGCGGCGACCGATTACACGCGCGCCAGCAATCTGAGCGGCAAACCGGTGGCGATGATTGCGATCTATCAATTGCCCGATGCCAATGCGCTCGACGTCTCGAAGCGCGTGCGCAAAACGCTTGAGGAGTTAGCGCCGAATTTCCCGCCCGGTATTAAAGCCACTGTGCCGTTCGATACCACTTTATTCGTTTCCGAATCGTTGCACGAAGTAGTGATTACGCTGTTGATCGCCATCATGCTGGTATTGCTGGTGGTATTTATTTTTTTAGAGAATTGGCGCGCCACCCTGATTCCGATGATGGCGGTGCCGATTTCGCTGATCGGCGCATTCACTGCTTTCGTCGCACTCGGATTTTCGATCAATACGTTGACGTTGTTCGCGCTGGTGCTGGCGATCGGGTTAGTGGTGGATGATGCCATCGTGGTGGTAGAGGCCGTCACCGAAAAAATGGATGAGCAGGGCTTACCGCCGATCGAGGCGACGCGCGCGGCAATGCGCGATGTGTCGGGGCCGGTTATCGCCATCGCATTAGTGTTGACCTCGGTATTTATTCCGGTCGCTTTTCTCGGTGGTTTGACCGGACAGTTTTATCGCCAGTTTGCTTTGACGCTCGCCGTTTCGGTGTTGATTTCCGCGCTGGTGGCGCTGACGTTTACGCCGGCGCTATGCGCGTTATTGCTGCGGCCGACCGCCGAGTCGAAATGGCGCGGACCGCTGGGCCGTTTCTTCAACGCGTTTAATCGTGCGTTCGGCGTATTCACGCAGCGTTATACCCGCACCGTGGCCGCTGCGATTCGGCGTTCGACATTGAGCATGATTGTGTTTTTAGTGTTGACCGGCGTTGCGGTCGCTTTAATGTTGCAGCGTCCCAGCGGTTTTCTGCCCGACGAAGATCAAGGTTATTTAATTGGCGTGATCATTTTGCCGCCGGCATCGTCGTTGCAGCGTACCGAAGCGGCATTGGCGGAGTTTCGCGATGCCGTGTTGAAAATGCCGGAGGTCGAAAACGTGGTCGCGATCACTGGTTTCAATGTGTTGTCCGGGGTTAACACCTCCTATACCGCTACCACCTTTATTATTTTAAAACCGTGGCACGAACGCGGCGGTGCCGAGCATGGTGCCAAGGCCGTGGCGCTGCGGTTGAATCAACTGGGTAGCAGGGTTAAGGAGGCGCGCATTCTTGCGCTGAATCCGCCGTCGATTTCCGGCATCGGCAGTGCCGGCGGCTTCGAGTTCGTGTTCGAGGATCGAGCCGGTGGCGATCTGCAGAAGTTCTCCGCCACGCTGAGCGATTTTCTGACGCAAGCCGCCAAGCGTCCCGAGCTGGGTAGCGTGTCGACGCAGTTTAATGCCAACGTGCCGCTGATCGAGTATGTGGTCGATCGCGATCGCATCAAAACGCTGGGTATAAAAATTTCTGATGTGTTCGCCGCTTTACAAACATTTTTTGGCGGCAATTATATCAACGATTTTAATTTGTTCGGCCGCACCTATCGCGTCACTGCGCAGGCTGAAGCGCGGCAGCGCGCCGCGCCGGATGCGGTGAATAATTTATATGTGCGCACCGATCAGGGCGATATGGTGCCGTTGGCTACCATGGTGACTATCAAGCCGAAGACCGGTCCGCAGTATATCGAGCGCTACAATGTATTTCGTGCCGCGACGATCAACGGTAGTGCGGCGCCGGGCTATAGCTCGGGACAAGCCGCGCAGGCGATGGAGGAACTCGCGAAAAATCTGCCGGCCGGTTACGGTTTCGAATGGAGCGGCACCACCTATCAGGAAAAAATCGCCGGCGGCCAGGCGCCGTATATTTTTGTCATGGCGTTGATATTTGTATTTCTGGTGCTGGCCGCGCAATACGAAAGCTGGGTGGTGCCGTTCTCGGTTATTTTCGGCATCCCATTCGCCGTGCTGGGCGCATTCAGCGGTCTGGCACTGCGCGATATGGCCAACGATATTTATGCACAGATCGGCATGGTGATGCTGATCGGACTGGCTGCCAAAAATGCTATTTTGATCGTTGAATTCGCCAAGCTGGCGCACGAGCGCGGCGCGTCGGTAATCGATGCGGCGATCGAGGGCGCGCGGCTGCGGCTGCGACCAATTTTGATGACCTCGTTTGCGTTTATTTTAGGTTCGGTACCATTAATGGTTGCCAGCGGTGCAGGTTCCGGCGCGCGGCGCGTACTGGGCACTGCCGTGGTGTGCGGAATGTCGGTCGCGACGGCGATCGGAATTTTTATGGTGCCGGTATTCTATGTCGCGATTCAAGGCGGCGCCGAGCACTGGCGCGAGCGGCGTGCGGCGAAAAAAAATAGCGCTGTGCAACTTACTGCCGCGCAAGTTACTACTGTGCAAAGTACTACTGTGCAAAGTACTACAACGCAATCCGACGCGCCGACCGCAACGCCAGCAGCGCGCGCGGGTGACGAATCATGAAACCTCAGCGCAATCTAATCCTGACGCGCGCGATGTCGCTGGTTGCTGCACTCGGTATGCTGAACGGCTGTGCATTGGGGCCGGATTATAAGCGGCCAGAATTGCCTGTACCGGATAACTATCGCTGGCAGGACCGGGCGGCTGGCGAAACCACCTTGGGCGATCTCGGCTGGTGGCAGGTCTATAGCGATCCGCAATTGCAGGAGATATTGAACACGGCTGTGGCCGCCAATCTCGATGTGCGTATCGCCGCTGCGCGCGTCGAGCAGGCGCGTGCGACGCTGGGCTCGACGCGTTTGCAATTTTTGCCGAATATTTCCGCCGAGGCGGGTGCGACGCGCGCTAAATCTTCGGCGTATGCAATTTTGGCGGAACAGGATCGCATCGGCGAAATCGATAACGCCGCGCTCAATGTTTCGTACGAGCTGGATATTTGGGGCCGCCTGCGCCGCTCGACCGAAACGGCGCGTGCGCAATTGCTCGCCACCGAATATGCGCAACGCGCAGTGCTGGTTGGCTTGGTTGCCGACGTCGCCAGCGCCTATTTCAAGTTGATCAGTTTTGATGAGCAACTGACAGTGACGCGCAATACCGTGGCGACTCGCCAGAAATTCGTCGAACTGACGCGGGCAAAACACGATCGAGGCGTGGTCAGCGGGCTCGATGTCAGCACTGCCGAGGCCGAACTCGCCACCGCGCAGGCAAATATTCCCGATCTCGAGCGAGAGATTGCGCAGACCGAGAATCAACTCAGTATTTTGCTCGGCCAAAATCCCGAGGCCATCGCGCGCGCCAGGCGCTACGACGACGATGGTCCGCTATTGCCGATGCCGCCGGTGGGATTGCCTTCCGCGCTGCTCGAACGCCGTCCGGACTTGCGCCGCGCCGAACAGAATTTGATTGCCGCCAACGCGCAGATTGGCGCCGCTAAGGCCGCTTTATTTCCGACCATTTCACTGACGGGTGTGCTGGGCTCGCGCAGTCTCGAATTGTCGCAGTTGTTTACCGGTCCGGCCGAAACGTGGCTGGCCGGCGTGAATCTGGTGCAGCCGCTGCTCGACGCGGAAAAAAATATTTACCAGGTGGATTTTGCCAGGGCAGGTAAGCGCGAAGCTTTATTGTTGTATCAACAGGCGGTGCAGAATGCGTTTAAAGAAGTTGCCGATGCGTTGATCGCGCGGCAGAAGTTCGCCGAGTTGCAATTTGCCCAGGAAACTAAAGTGGCCGCGTTGCGGCGCGCCAATCAAATTGCGCTGGCGCGTTATCAGGTAGGTTATTCGTCGTATTTCGATGTGATCAATTCGAATCGCGATTTGTTCAACGCCGAACTTAGCCTGGCTACCGCGTATTTGAATTCGCTGCTGTCCAGCGTGCAGTTATATCAGGCATTGGGAGGTGGCTGGCAAAGCGGCGACCAGCGCGCGGCCGCTGCACGCTGAAATATAAGTGCGCTAAAAAATGCGCCGCGCCGGTAAAATTATGTTTTGAGAAAACTACGCGCCCTCATGCGTCCCATAAAAGGGGCGTTCCATAAAAATGCGTTCCATAAAAGAGCGTGCGATACATAGTTTGTCGAAAATCTGCTCGATTAAACACGGTACGAAGATTCAAGCGGCGCGCATGATAAGCCGCAACTGTTTAGCCAGCTCCTGCGTGCGATAGGGTTTCTGCAGTATGGGTACATCCTCGCTCAAGCCGTGTTGATCGGTCAGCGCCGAGCGCGTGTAACCGGAGGCCAGCAATACTTTGATATTCGGACGCAGCCGCAGCGCTTCCACCGCCAACTCCACACCATTCAATTGACCGGGCATCACCACATCGGTGAACAGGATATCGATCGTTTGTTCGCTTTTTAAAATGTCGAGCGCGGTGGTGGCGGAATCGGCCTGCAACACGTTGTAGCCGACGCCTTTCAGGCTTTGCACGGCTGTGAGCAGGACGATTTTTTCGTCCTCGACGACGAGTATGGTTTCGGTGTCTGGCATCGCTGGCATTTGCTGAATCTCCACTGGCGCCTCGACCTGCTGATCGGCCGAGCGCGGTAGATAAATCGTTATGGTGGTGCCCTGGCCCGGCGCGCTGCGAATTTTAACATCGCCGCCGGATTGCTTAACATAACCGTAAATTTGCGACAGTCCCAGCCCCGAGCCGGCACCGACTTCCTTGGTGGTGAAAAACGGCTCGAAGGCTTTGCTGAGGACTTCCTCATTCATACCAAAGCCGGTATCGGTCACGGCAATGCATACGTATTCGCCGGCACTGCGGCTATTTTCGGTACTGTTGTGTGCGGCGTCCAGATAAGCGTTACCCGTTTCGATGCTAAGGCAACCGCCGGCAGGCATCGCATCGCGGGCATTGACCGCCAGATTCAGCAGCGCATTCTCCAGTTGGTGTGGATCGGCGGCCGCGTGCCATAACTCGGGTGCGAGTTTGGTGACGATTTCGATTTTTTCGCCGAGCGTGCGATGCAACAGATCGGACATCTCCAATACCAGTTTATTTACGCCGAACGGTTTAGCCGCCAACGCCTGGCGGCGCCCGAAGGCCAGCAATTGTCGGGTCAAGCTGGCGCCGCGCTCGGCACCCTTAACGGACATTTCAATTAACGACGAAAACTCTTCGTTATTGCGGATAGCGGGGATTGCCAGCAATGCATCGAGGTTGCCGAGAATCACCTGCAGCAAGTTGTTGAAATCGTGCGCCACGCCGCCGGTGAGCTGACCGATCGCTTCCATTTTTTGCGCCTGACGCAACGCGGCTTCGGCTTTTTCGCGCTCGGCGATTTGCTGATGCAGATTGTCGTTGGCGCTGGCCAAATCGAGCGCGCGCTGCGCCAGTTCTTTGTTGGCTTTACGCAATGCCGATTGCGAGACGCCGAGCACGCCGACGATCAATGCCGTCATCGTCACCAGCAGGGTGATTACCGCATAGCGGGCGAGTCTTCTGCCGCCCGGTTCGGTCTGCGTCTGTACGTAGACAGTGCCCAGCGGCAAACCGTGCAGGCTGACGGGCGCACTGCTGATAAGTACATCGCCGTCGAAATACGCGGGCCGGTCCTGCACGCTGGCCGGTAAAGTCCGGCCATTGCGCGCGTAGCTCGCGAATAATTTGCCGCGTGCATCGAAGATGCCGACCGCCAATACTTCGCCGTTGGATTGCAGCGCGCTCGCATACTCCTCCGCGGCCTCGCGATCCTTGAAGTCCAGCGCGGCGGTCACCGTTGCGGCGAGGATCCGCGCTTGCACGCTGACTTCATTTATTTTTTCCGTCTTATAGAGATGCCCGCCGTAAAACATGATTCCCAGGCCAATCAACAACAGCGCAGCGGCGCTGCTCAGGGCGATGAGCGGAGTTAACTTCCAGGAGTTGCGCGGCGTATTCATTCTGGCTCCTCCGTTGCTTTGGGTGTCACCGAGCTGGCCAGGCTTAGCAACTTGGAACTGAGTACCAGCGTGTTTTCCGCGGCGGCGCGATTGTCTACTTCGAAGCGGACCCGATTGCCTTGGATAACGAAGTTGATAATACCCGGCGGAGCTGCCGCATGCTCGACTTCCGTCACCGTCAGGATCGGTAACCCTTTCACTTGTTTAATCGCATTCGCCACGGTTGCCGGCGGCGCATTGATATATAAAACCTGACAATCGGCACGCGGAGCGCCGGCGTCGAGCCGTCGCACTGCGATTGCACGCGTGCCGAATTGCGCACCCTGCACGAGACGATCGAGTTGCTCGCCGAACGGATCGCGGCCGAGTAAACAAATGGTGAACGGACTGGTCGGCGCCGCAAAGGCATTATCGGGCCAGCGTACGAACGGTCCGAATTTGTAAAGATAAGTCGCTTTGACGGCGTATTCGAGGGCGTTATCGGACTCTTGCGCAGCGGCGATCGGGATTGCCAATAATCCGCCGAGCGCGATGGCAAATAATCTTAAGCGCAGAGTGAGACGATTACATCGGCTACGCATTAATTAAAATCTCCAGCGCGTATCGATATATACGCTGCGCGCTGTCTCCAGGCCGGGTGCGCCCAGTTGCAACGCTGCGGAGGTGCTGCCGAATTCTTCGTGTTGCGGATGCAATAAATTGGCG
>DATIED010000369.1:0-6178 GCA_035455965.1 Spongiibacteraceae bacterium | reverse complement strand
CAGATAGCTGTAATTGAGGCTGAGATTGATATCCTCGATCGGTGTTACCAGCAGTTCGGTTTCGATACCTTTGATGGTCGAGCGGCCCGCATTATAGATTTGCGTGGTGCCGACATTGATGGGATCGGTCTGCAGCGTCAATTGCATATCTTTGTATTTTGCTTCGAACGCGGCGACGTTGAGACGAACGCGATGATCGAGCCAATAGGACTTTAAGCCCAGTTCATAGCTGGTCAGGTCTTCCGGTGCGAAAGTCTGTTCGAATTGGTTGACCGGCGCTGCTTCATAAAATCCGCCTGCGCGGTAACCCGTGGCAATTTTGGCGTAGGTGTTCAGATCTTCGGTCCACTGATAGCTCGCGGTAAAAGAGGGGTTAAAGCGACTGAAATCGACCGTGCCGTCGGCGCCGCTATCGGCTGAAGGCAGTCCACCGATAGTTTGAAAACGTTGGGCCTGGCGCTGATCCCTGGTATAGCGCGCACCTATCGTGAAGTTGAGGCGGTCCTCCAGAATATCGGGTGTCCAGATAATTTGACCGTAAGCGGCCCGCGATTTTGCCGAGCCTTTTAAGTAGCTACTGCTGGTAAAGCTGTACGTAGGAATATCGGCGGCGCCGGCACTGGAGCCGCTCTCCTCAAAGTAATACAGACCGGCTGTGTAGTTGATGCGATCTTCGAGCAAATTGCCAACGGCGGTAAACTCCTGGGAGAAGTGATGGGTGTTCAATTCTCCGAGCGAGTTGTAGGCGTAGCCAAAGGCCTCGGCGTAATCCTGCGAATCCTCTGTCCGCAGGCGGCGATAACCAGTTAGTGACTTCACTGTGAGGTCCGGGTCGATATCCCAGCTCAGGGTTAAGCCTTGACCTTCAAAATTGGCGGTGCTGAGATCGAGGTCGACGGGACGGTAAGTACGGTGCCGGAGTTTATCTCCATCGGTATATGGATAGCCCGGTATTATTGTGGTGCCGTCCAGCGCGGCGTTCTGATAATACATTGGCGTCGAGTCTAAATTTCCGTGTTCAAAAAAATAGTCGACCGCAATGTCTTCCGTGGCAACCCAATGCGCGCTAAAGCGTCCGGCGCGTTGTTCCTGTTCGCCGAAATCATGCGAGCTACCGGAGTTTTTTACATAGCCGTCGATTGCGCTGCGCACGTAGGTAATTTTCGTGGATATATCGGCCCATTTCGGCAGATCGATGGCTGTCAGGCTGCGAAACAGATCGCGAGTACCGAAACTGAATTGTTGCTTAAAGCCGAATTCGCCGGTCGGTTGTTTGCTGATAAGGTTGATGGCGCCACCGGTAGTGTTGCGCCCATACAGTGTGCCCTGTGGTCCGCGTAGAACTTCGACTCGCTCGACATCGGCGAGATCGAGAGTCGCCGCATTCGGGCGCGCGATGATGAAGCCATCGCCATACATACCTACCGCGCTTTCGCTGGTGAGCAATACCGGGTTGCTGTTGCCCATGCCGCGCATGTACAAAATCAAGGTATTCGATGAGCTGGGAAATGGCGAGAACGATATGCTGGGCGTCGCTTGTACTATCCCGGCGACTGAGTTAATGCCTTGACGCTGCAAATCATCGCTGGTGATTGCAGTGATGGCGAGCGGAACGGTTTGAATATTTTCTTCTTGCTTCTGCGCGGTGACGATAACCTCTTCCACGCGTGCTTGCGCGGCACTGACCGGTGCAGCGACCAGTATCAGTGTATTGTAGGCAATCGCCATTGCAATGTGGCGATTTCTCGGCCCTTTATGAGGTTGCTGCTGTCGATTTTTCAGGGATGTCATGACTTGCCCTTGCATATTATTGAAGTGGCTAAATCATAACCGGCAGTGGAAAAGTCTAGAATTACATAACCCGTCACATACCATTGCATTAGTGTTCAAGTTCGTTGCATAAATTAAGTCTCCTTTATTCCAGCGTTGATGCATTCAGTCAGACGAGATTTATGATCGACAACACCTGGCGCCGTTACGCAGATCGGATAGTTAATTAAAGCAGCACTACACAGTCGCAATAAAAAGTGTTACTGCATCTGTCGGCGTGTCGCTCTTGAGATTAGGGCTATCGCTATCGCAGAATTCGATGTGCGGTACTCGATAGCGCAATGCTCGACGGCCCAACAAAATGGCGATCTCGATAAGGAGGAGTTGCTGCCCAAAGAGATCGCTGCTTACTAAATCGTTTCTTACTACAGTCAGGCAGTCAGTTGACGCCGCTTTGAATTTCGGCCTCAGCATAGTCGCCGGCCAGGCGGCTCTCGGCATCGTGCCGGTCGCTTCGATTGTTTTGGCTGCGGTTATGTTGCCCGCCTTTTTGACCGGCCTGTCGAGCTTCTTCCGAGGTGAACTGGTGCGCCGTACCGCGCGCGTGCGCAGCTTCGCCACCTTTGCGGCCGGCAGCGCGCGCTTCCTCAGAAGTAAATTCATGCGCTTTTCCCTGTTGATGGGCGGCGCGTCCTCCTTTGGCGGCTATTTCGCGCTGCTTTGCCTGATCCATCGATGCAAAGCCCCGTTTACTGGTATTCGATCGCTGATTGAGTTCGGTTGCCATAAGTTCCTCTCCATAAAGCACTGCGTTTATGCATCCTGTTTTCGGCGATTATTTTAAGCGCGTACATGCCGAAACAGTTCCAGAAGAGCTGTAGCAATCGTTGTACCATTCTTTTTGATTTTAATAGTTGATTTAAATCAATGTCTTATGAATTATGGTCGACAGATGCGCAGATTTTGAAAGGATTTTCTAAAGGAATTACGGACTGTATTTACTATTTTACCGACTGTTGTGTTTCAGCAAGGCTTAATGCGCACGCCACGGCGCTGGTTGATAGGCTTTTGAAGGCTATGGGTAACGATGGTTATTGCGTGGTCGTCATGCTTTTACGTGGTGCGTGTCAGGGGATGGCAGCGGCATTCTATAAGCGGCGAGTCGGCTGCAAGCAACCATTCTTCGAAGGGCTGAGCAGCCCTGAGCCGGTAAGCAGCCCTGAGCTGACAAACAGTCCTGAGCCCCTAAACAGCCCTGAGCCGGTAAAAAGTCCTGAACCCGTTACGAGGCTTGTTAAACGAGAGCGGGTCGCTTGGTGGCGGGGTGTTGCATGATCAACTCTTTGGCAAATGCTTGTTCATGGCGGGCTTTCCCCTCGAACCATTTGCAACGCACGATATCGCCGGCCTCATCGTCAAAGCCTTCTATTGTCATCCAAAGGCCACCGCTTACCAAACGTACTACATCGCCAACTTTAAAAGATGCTGCCATACGATTTCAACTGCTTATAAATTCAGAAGGGGGCCACTATCCGCTTTTTTTTAAATTTTCTCAACTTGGTTTTGGCGGCGGCAAAGGAATTTGCATCTTTTTTAAGCGAGCCAGGGGCGCCCCGGGTATTAGTCCGCGAACTATGTTCGACACCGTACAGACCGGCACTTTGAAAATTTATTACTTTGAGGGTCATGGCGATATGTAGCTGCAGCGCTGGGCGAAATCGCCTGTTACTTGTTAAGAGTGGGCCGCTATATATCCTGGCCATTGGTAAGTGGACAATCAACCAGCAAGCAGAGGGAACAGAAAATGTTAATTTTACGTCGTAACATTAGGTTTTTTATATTGGCTATCGCAACTTTATTCTCGGTCGGGACGTTGAATAGCGCTTATGCAGCCACTGCAGAGGATTTAAATAAAGATGCTGCTCAAGCATTGGATAAACTGTATAAAACGAACCCGGCGGCGGCGGATATATCAAAAAAGGCCAAGGCCGTTTTAGTATTTCCAAATATCGTTAAAGCGGGTTTGGTGTTTGGCGGCAGCTATGGTGAAGGCGTACTGTTAAAAAGTAGTAAATATACCGATTATTACAATTCGGTAAGTGCCTCTTGGGGGCTGCAGGCCGGTGCCCAGTCTTATGGCTATGCCTTGTTTTTGATGACGGACAAAGCGATCAAGCATCTCGCGGATACCCACGGTTGGGAAATTGGTGTGGGACCGACAGTCGTGGTAGTGACTGAAGGCGTTGCCAAAAATCTTTCGTCCGCTACATTGGCAGACGATGCCTACGCGTTCATTTTTGATCAGCAAGGTCTCATGCTGGGCTTGAGCCTGGAGGGGAGTAAAATTTCACATATTAAACGTTAGGCTGATCTTACCGTTGCGTCGGGATCGATTGCTCCGGCGCATATTTTTTATGAAAAATTTTTATGCAGCTATAAGCCGATTTTTTATCTATCTATTGAAAATATAATATTGCTTTGCAATGGATTACTTTCGGATCAATGACTAGGCGAAATGATCTATTGGGGTGTTTTTTCTGGATTAGGGTTTAATGTTTCCTCGTATAATTTCTTTACGGTTGCATAACAGCTGCAGGCAACCGCTTCAAGTCCATGTCTATCCAAGATAGTGATATCGCCGCGACGATATCGAATGAGCTTCTGTTGCTGCAATAGACCGGCTGCCGTGCTGACACCCGCGCGTCGAACGCCTAGCATGTACGCCAGGAACTCATGCGTGAGATGAAATTGGTGGGAGTGAGCCCTGTCCTGGGTAATCAACAACCAGCGTGCCAGGCGCGCTTCGATTTTATGTAAGCGGCTGCACACTGCAGTCTGTGTTAACTGGCACATGAATACGTAGACGTAGCGATTCAGCCCGTACTGCAAGGTTTGACTTTGTTGAAGCACATGTTCCAGTTGTTTCGCTTCAATGCGCAAGGCGACGCCAGCGCCTTGCACCTGTGCTTGAAGTGGAGACGTGGCGACACCGAGAATAAGTTGAAATCCCAGCATGCCTTCATTGCCGACTAGACCGATTTCGATACTCGCGTGACCCGGCACGGACATCGCCAGCGAGGCAAAGCTATCGAGGGGGAAATAGGCGTGTTTAACGGGTTTTCCCTGTTCGCATAGCGTGTCCGAAAAAATCAGCTGGACCTCTTCGCAGCAGTCCAATACTAACTTTCTGTCTTCATAAAGTAGCGTGGCTAACAGATTATTGGTTGGTCGGAGGGTATCGTTCAAGGGTATCCTTCTCTCCACTGATTGTGGTCGATTTAGGTGAGGCGTCAGGTCGAAATTTTTATTTGGCCCGCATTTTTTGCGATGCAATACGTGCTTGATATTCATCGATTATTGAATGTCATGGTGAATTGAAAATAGAAAATAATCTGTGCTGTAACGTACCAATGAGTTTAGTCGTCTAACAAAGCGAGCTTGCGCTGCCGGGGCTGGGCGGGATGCTGCGAGTCCTGCTCGGAGCGTGAGTCAGGCTCGAAAGGCTTTGGCAATGCTGTGTACGGTAACGCACCGACGCAATATGCACTGAGTGGTCATTATTAAATGTGCGCCTGGAGGTTGTGGCGAGTGGAGGTTTAGGTTTCAGGCTGGTGATGGGGGGGTAGTAATGGCAATAGATAATAGGCTTTCAGCAGCCAACGATATCCTGGAATTGATCGAGCTGAATAAATTGTTGGCGGACAGGCAGCGGCAAATATTGGATTTACAGCGCGAGAACGAACTGCTTAAACGGGTCAATGCCGGCTTTAAAAATAGATTGAAATTATTATTGCGTTCGGTTTCGGCAACTATAAATTCGCGCAAGAGCGCCATTTAGTCTGCAGTTGTTTTTTCGCTTATCGGCATGGAGAGCGTACCTATAAAACGATGCGCTCGGCGTACCTTTGGCTATTGGTTGGAAAGCAGTGCCACCCACGAAATGCAGCCATGTCGGGTTCTTTAAGGTCTGCGTCGGCGCAGCCCCAATACCCCGCGCCTTTTGCCCTGTTCGCTGCCGCGCTGATTCCCGTGAGTGGTCTGCGTTGATGCAGGGGGTAGTGCTTCCGTTTTAATATTCGAGACAGCATTGTCTCTCGTGTTAACCGTTGCGGTTGCACGTTGCGTATTGATGGTCGTACGTTGCGCATTGAGAGTTGCACGGTGTGTGTTGTCGATAATCTCCTCGCGTAAAATGACGATATCGTCTGGCGCTTCGATGCCGATGCGTACTTGATTCCCGTGCACGCTAAGCACAGTGAAGCGGATATTGTTATCTATGACTAGAGTTTCGTTGGTGCGGCGGCTTAAAACTAACATAGAAGGCTCCTTGTTATACTCGTATTTAATGTTGGCGTACACGCAAGTCAAAGGAGGTTTGCGTATTGTGCTGGATCTTGGTTTTCAGTTG